>URDW01000129.1 GCA_900546735.1 uncultured Oscillospiraceae bacterium | reverse complement strand
GGGCTCGGAGATGTGTATAAGAGACAGCTTCGCTGGACAGTGCAAGGCTAAAGTTCCTTATGGGCGCCTATTTTGCCGTGAATCCAAAAAATATCCACGCTTATGTGATCGGCGAGCACGGTGATTCAGAGTTCGTGCCGTGGTCAAACGCCATGGTTTCCGTCAAGCCGCTGGAGGACATCGTGTCGCGCGACGGCGACGCCGTTATGGCGGACATGGAGGACATTGCCGTGCAGGTGCGCAATTCGGCTTATGAGATCATTCAGGCCAAGCGCGTCACCAATTACGGCATAGGCATGGTGCTGGCGCGCCTGGTGCAGGCCATCCTGTCCGGGGAAAACAGCATTTTTTCAGTCAGCGCTTATTTGGACGGCGCGTACGACAACCACGGCATTTACGCCGGCGTGCCGGCCGTTGTCAATGCCGGCGGTGTGCGCGAGATTTTGGAGATGCACCTGACGGCCGAGGAACAGGAAAAGTTCAACCGCTCCTGCGCCATTTTGCGCAAAATGGTTTCGGAAACAGAACTGTAATAAAGTGAAAAAAGCAGTCAGAAAGCTTGCTTTCTGACTGCTTTTTTGTTGTTTTGTATTACACCGCATACGCACCGTAGGGGGTGCAGATGATGGCGTTTTTGCCGTGCTTTTTAAAGCGTAAAATATGCTCTTTCGACTCCAGGTAGTCCTCCACGCCGTAGTTGGTGCCGTCTATGCGCTTGACCTTGTTGGTGTTGCAGCAAACGTAAAGATCTCCGTCCGCACAGGAGATGTGCTCCGGCGCCTGGAAGGTCACGGCGTTTTTGCCGCCGATGCGCAGGTCCACTTTCATGTTCTGGGCCGAGTAGCGGATGATGCAGTTCTCGTTTTTGCAGACGCACCAAAAGTACTTGCCCTCCAGCGCAAGGCCGCTGACGGTCTCTTCGTGGTAGGCGAAACTGCCGGTCCAGCCCAGCTCGCCGTCGCGGTCAAAAATACCGGCTTCCCCGTTGGGGTAGATCATCAGCACGCGCTTGTCGTAAAGAATGGCCGCGTCGCACGACACAAAGTTGCGCACCTGGGCGCTGATCTTATTAAATTCAGGGCCGAACTTCTTTAACAGGTAGGCGCTTTTTGTGATTTGCTCCACCTGCTGCTTGTCAAAGTCGTACACCAGGTAGTTTGCGCGGTATTTGGCCGGGTTTTCGGCAAGCGGCCGCTTTTCCACAAAAACAACGGCGTGGTCGTTGTAATCAATAATGTCAATGACCTCGCACCGGCTGATTCTCTGCATGGTCAGTCCTCCGCAAGCTCGTCGCCAAATGCCGTGTTGGTCAGGTAGCCCAGTGTCATCAGCGAATCGCTCAGGTGCACGTTTTCTACCAGTACGCCGGGGTGGTTCATGGCAATGTCGTAGTCGCTGAAATTCCAAAACGCCTTAATACCCGTTTTCACAAGCAGGTTGGTCAGGTCTTTCATGTCGTTCGACGGAATGCAGATGACGGCTACCGCCACGGCGTTGTCGATGCAGAAGTTTTCCAGCTGGTTGATGTGACGCACCGGAATGCCTTTGATCATGTTGCCGCAGACGGCCTCGTTCTTGTCAAAAATGCCCAAAAGCTGAAAGCCGGAATCCTGGCCGAACAGCTTGCCGGCCACCGTTTTGCCCAGGTTGCCGGCGCCGATCAGCACGGTGCGCAGGCGTTTGTCTACGCACAGGATCTTGCCGATCTTTTTGTAAAGCTCCGGCACGTTATAGCCGTAGCCCTGCTGGCCGAATCCGCCAAAGCAGTTGAAGTCGTGGCGGATCTGCGAAGCCGTCAGCCCCATTTTTTCTGCCAGCTCTTTGGATGAAATGCGCACAATACCGTTTTCTTTCAAATTGCGCAAAAAACGGTAGTAGCGCGGCAGGCGTTTGATCACGGAGATGGATATTTCCTCTTTTTTTTCGTTTTTCATGGGTAAGACTCCGAATTATTTTGTGATTTTGGTGATCGTCTCCATCACATAATCGCCGAATTCCTTGCAGGTGCAGCCGGTGTCGCGGCCGGTGATGGTGAGCTTTTTCTCTTCAAACATGCAGATGTCGAGCGCTTTTTCCAGCGCGTCGGCCTCTTTCTGGTAGCCGATGTGCGACAGCAGCATGACGGAGGCACGCAGCATGGAGCACGGGTCGGCGTAGTCACCGCGACCCTCTTGGATCATGCGCGGTGCGGAACCGTGGATGGCTTCGAACATGGCGTATTTTTTGCCGATGTTGGCGCTGCCCGCCGTGCCGACGCCGCCCTGGAACTCAGCCGCCTCGTCGGTGATGATGTCGCCGTAAAGGTTCGGCAGCACGAACACCTTAAAGTCTCTTCTGCGCTTGGGGTCGATCAGCTTTGCGGTCGTAATGTCCACATACCAGTCGTCCACGGCGATCTCGGGGTATTCCTCGGCGATCTTCTGCGCCGTTTTCAGGAATTTGCCGTCGGTCGTTTTGATGATGTTGGCTTTTGTGATGATGGAAACTTTTTCCTTGTGGTTGCGTCTGGCGTAGTCGAAAGCCAGGCGGGCAATGCGCTCGCAGCCCTCCTGCGTGGCCACAGTGAAGTCCACTGCCAGGTCGTCGGTAATGTTCACGCCGTGCGAACCAACAGCATAGCCGCCCTCGGTGTTTTCACGGAAAAAGGTCCAGTCAATGCCTTCCTCGGGCACTTTGACGGGGCGCATGTTGGCAAACAGGTCCAGCTCTTTACGCATGGCCACGTTGGCCGATTCCACGTTCGGCCACGGGTCGCCGGCGCGCGGTGTGGTGGTCGGGCCTTTCAGGATCACGTTGCACTGTTTGAGCTCTTCCAGCACATCGTCCGGAATGGCTTTGTTGCAGGCGGCGCGGTTCTCGATCGTCAGGCCGTCGATCTCTTTAAACTGCACTTTGCCGCGGGCGACTTCGTCCTTCAGCAAAAAGGCCAGCACGCGTTCGCTCTCTTTCGTGATGATCGGGCCGATGCCGTCGCCGCCGCAGATGCCGATCACAATGGTGTCGAGCGCCTGAAAATCGGTAAAAGCGTTGTCTTCTTTAATTTTTTTGGCACGCGCAAGCTGCGCAGTCATCAGGCCTCTGAATTTTTCAACGGCCTCTTCAATGGCTTTTTCTTCTACAGTCATGTCCTTACTCCTTTTATGTATGTAACTTTATGCGTCTTTATGCAGCTCGCGGGTGTAATCCAGCAGGCCGCCGGCCAGTAAAATGTCTTTCTGGCGCTGCGAGAAGTTGGCTTCAAGTGCATATTCCTCGTCTTTTGTCAGGTTCTTGAGCGTTACCGTTTCGCCGTTTGCGATTTTTTCGCGGATGTTCGGCAGCGACAGCTCATCCATCTGGTCGATCTTGTCGTAGTCGGCTTCATCGGCAAAGGTAAACGGCAGAATGCCGGCGTTGATCAGGTTTGCCACATGGATACGGGCAAAGCTCTTGGTGATCACGGCCTTAACGCCCAGGTAGAGCGGCACCAGCGCCGCGTGCTCACGGCTGGAACCCTGGCCGTAGTTGGAACCGCCAATGACAAAGCCTTTGCCCTCGGCTTTGCAGCGCTCGGAAAACGTCTCGTCGCACACGGCAAAACAGAATTTGGAAAGGTAAGGAATGTTGGAACGGTAGGGCAGGATCTTTGCACCGGCCGGCATAATGTGGTCGGTCGTGATGTTGTCGCCGACTTTCAAAACGGCCTTGGCTGTGATCTCCTCCGGCAGCGGCTGCGTTTTCGGGAAGGGCTTGATGTTCGGCCCGCGCAGCACTTCCACGTCCTTTGCCTCTTCCGGCGTGGCCGGCGGCTCGATCATGTTGTCGTTTACAATGAAACGCTCGGGCATTACAATGTGCGGCGCTTCGCCAAGCTCCCTCGGGTCGGTCAGGTAGCCGGTCAGCGCAGAGGCGGCGGCCACTTCCGGCGACACCAGGTAGATGCCGGCGTCTTTTGTGCCGCTGCGGCCCTCAAAGTTGCGGTTGAACGTGCGCAGCGAAATGCCGGCGCTGTTCGGCGACTGACCCATGCCGATGCACGGCCCGCAGGCAGATTCCAGGATCCTGGCGCCGGCGCTGATCATGTCGGACAGGCCGCCGTTTAATGCCAGCATGTTGAGCACCTGCTTGGAGCCGGGCGCAATGCAAAGTGAAACGCTGGGGCACACGGTCTTGCCTTTTAAGATGGCCGCAACTTTCATCATGTCGGTATAAGAGGAGTTGGTGCACGAACCGATCGCGACCTGGTCGATCTTGATCTTGCCGATCTCTTTGACCTTTTTCACGCGGTCGGGCATGTGCGGCATAGCGGCCAGCGGCTCAAGTTCGCTTAAGTTGATGTCGATGACCTCGTCATATTCGGCGTCTGCGTCGGGCTGGATCTCGGTCCAGTCGTCTTCACGGCCCTGTGCTTTCAAAAATGCACGCGTGATCTCGTCAGACGGGAAGATGGACGTGGTGGCGCCAAGCTCGGCACCCATGTTGGTAATGGTGGCGCGTTCCGGCACGCTCAGCGTTTTTACGCCTTCGCCGCCGTATTCAATGATCTTGCCCACGCCGCCTTTCACGGTCATGCGCCGGAGCACTTCTAAAATCACGTCTTTGGCCGACACCCACGGCTGCAGTTTGCCGGTCAGGTTGATCCTGGTCATTTTCGGCATCGGAATGTAGTAGGTGCCGCCGCCCATGGCCACGGCCACGTCCAGACCGCCGGCGCCCATGGCCAGCATGCCGATACCGCCGCCGGTCGGCGTATGGCTGTCGGAGCCGATCAGCGTTTTGCCCGGAATGCCGAAGCGTTCCAGGTGCACCTGGTGGCAGATGCCGTTGCCCGGCCGGCTGAAGTAAATGCCGTGCTTTTTGGTCACCGTCTGAATAAAACGGTGGTCGTCGGCGTTTTCAAAGCCGGTCTGCAGTGTGTTGTGGTCAATGTAGGCGACCGATCTTTCAGTTTTGACACGGTCCACGCCCATTGCCTCAAATTCAAGGTAAGCCATTGTACCGGTCGCGTCCTGCGTAAGGGTCTGGTCGATCTTCAGCCCGATTTCGGTGCCGGGGATCATTTCACCCTCGACCAGGTGCGACTGGATCAGCTTTTGTGCAAGCGTAAGTCCCATTTTCTGTTTCCTCCTGACTTCGTTCTTTTCTCTTTTAAGATGTATATAAATTTAACGAACTTATTTTATAATAATCATAGAATATTGTCAACCGGCTAACAAAATAAATTATGTTTGTTCAACGAAATTTAAGATTTTGAACATGAGGTTGAATTGAACCGCCTTTTATGCTAAAATACTGGGTATATCCTGTTGTTTTGGGCATACTAAAAGCAGTTCCTATGGGAGGGATCGCAGTTGTCTGAAACACAGCAGGAAGTGCAGGAGGAAGTGACCGCGCAGCCTGAAAACGGCTCCATCACCATCTCCAAAAACGGCAGGTTTATTCACTGTCTGACCATTATCGGCCAGATCGAAGGGCACTATATTTTGCCCAGCCAAAATAAAACAACCAAATATGAGCATGTCATCCCTCAGCTAGTTGCGATTGAGGAAAGCAAAGAAATCGACGGTTTGCTGATCATTTTGAACACCGTCGGCGGCGATGTGGAGGCGGGCCTTGCCATTGCAGAGCTTTTGGCCACCATGCGCACGCCAAGTGCTTCGCTCGTACCTGTCTCTTATACACATCTCCGAGCCCACGAGACACTGAGCGATCTCG
>URDW01000128.1 GCA_900546735.1 uncultured Oscillospiraceae bacterium | reverse complement strand
TTTAAGGCCTTATAGGCCGCCCGTCATGCCACCCCTCTTAGGGGTGGTCATGACTGCCTGTCAACCGGGCTGCTGCAGCATCAGAACAGCGGCCAGAATCATAATGCAGGTGGAAAACAGGGAAATGCCGTTTAGAATATGTGCAAACGGCGTGCAATCTTTACGCACCAAGATCCATGCAAACGGAAACACCACCACGGCAATACCAAGCGGAATGATGCCGACCGGGTACAAGCCAGATTTGGGACCGAAGTTGTTAAAGCCGCCCTCAGCCGACCAGTGGCGTGCCACCATGTCCGGCATATCTTGCAAAATCACAAAAAATGCCACACAATAGGCTACAGCCAGAACAAGTGCAAAAATCGTGACGGCATAAGACGGCGTATTATATGGCAGCATAAAAGACTTGACTTTTTTCATAACGTCCTCCGTAAATGCGTTTCTATGATCTATGCCTTATGATTAATACATTACACAAAAGAAAATATCAGGGCAGACCGTCGCCCAAAAAGCAAAGCAGCTGCTGCGGTGTTTCAAAGGCGTCATAATCCCCATTTACGCCGCTGCGGTGGTAAACGACGCCGCGGCTTTCGTTTTGTTCGAGCACATCCAGCAGCGCATTTTGGCCACGCTGGCGGATAAACAGCGTAAAAGCACGCGGCTTGACCTTTTGCAAAAGGCCTTTTGTGCACTGTGCGGCCTGGGCGCACGCAAAGCAGCCGCCGAGCTCTTTTTCCGCAGAACAGCGCCTGTTTTCGCACCGGTCTTTGTCCGGGCAGTTACCCGAATCACAGCCGGCACATACATCATTTTCCGAACAGAGGCAGCACGCAAGGCCGCAGCGGCCAAAGCCAAGTTCCCTTTTCATAAAATTCTCCGGTGATTTCTGTTTTTACATGTATGTTTATAAAGTATAGCGAAAATAGACCTGCGGCAAACCGGGTAATCCCATGATCTGCCCTCAATCCCCATGCACCATTTTGGATTTGAAAAAGCGGGTCATTTCTTCGATAATGATCTGGCCGGGGCCCTTGAACGGCTCGATCACGCTGAATACATGCTGCTGGTTGTTTTTGGTCCAGTTGTGGAATTTTACGTCTACACCGTTTGTCAGAAGCACGGCGTAGCACTGCTTGCCCTGCTCCTGCAGAAAATCGCCGTTTGAAGTGACCAGGTAAAACGGCGCCAATTCCTTGCCGGCGACCTTCGCGAAATTGGCAAACGTTTTATAGAACAGGTCGTTTTTATAATCCGCGCCGAACACGACCTGGCGGTTAGACACGGTGAGCGGACTTTTTTGGGTAAAATCGATCATCGGCGAAGTCGCGCCATACGCCCGGAAAAGCTGCCCCGGCGCCGGAACGCCGGCGATTTGCGCCAGCTTTTCATTCGCGCACACGGCCGCGCTCAGACAGGTCAGATTGCCGCCGGCGGAATCGCCGGTCAAAAACATATTGCCGGTATCGCCGCCGTAAACGGCAATGTTTTCACGCACCCAGCGAAACGCGGCAAAGCAGTCCTGCAGCTGGTCGGCCAGATGTACGCGGTCCTTCCCGCCGCACAAACGGTAATTGATATTTACAACAATAAACCCTTTTTCAGCCAGTGCCAGGCAGTACGGGCGGTTGATCTCTTTATATCCGTACATCCAGCCGCCGCCGTGCACATCCACAATGACCGGCAACTTTTTACCGCCGGCTGACTGCGGCACATACACATCCAGCAAATGGCCGCGCAGGCCGTCTGAAAGGTATGGGATGTCGTAATTTTCCTCTATATTTTCCGGCGGGTGCTGGCGTTTTAACCGCACCGTGTCGTTCACGCCGGCAAACCCCCAAACTAAATTTAAAATTGGTTTAAAAAAATCCATAATCATTCCTCACTCTGCATGGAAAAAGTGATCGCCTGCATAAAATAAAACGGTGATCGTATGAACAAAAAACAAATCAAACAGGAAGTAGCCGGCGTTATTTTTGTGAGCATTGCCGGCACACTGGCGCACTTTGTTTACGCCGTAAGCGGCGAAAACGGCTTTGCCGCGCTATTTGTGCCGGTCAACGAAAGCGTTTGGGAACACCTGAAACTTCTGTGGTTTCCATACATTATTTTTGCAGCCGTGCAGTTCTTTCTGCCGGGCAGAAAAGACAGCGCGTCTTTCTGGGCGGCAAAAGCGGCCGGCGCATACATGGGTGCGCTGTTTATTGCCGCATTTTTCTACACCTACAGCGGCGCCCTTGGCAAAACCGTTACGGCGATCGATATTTTGTCATTTTATCTGGGCGTTTTGGGTGCGTTCGGCACAGACTACGTTCTCATGCGCAGCGCACGCCCGGCCCCTAAAGCGGCAGCAGCCATCGGCATTGCCGCGCTTGCCGGTATGACCTTGCTGTTTTTCCTGTTCACATACCATTCGCCGCAGATCGCCCTGTTTGAAGACCCGCAAAGCGGCAGCTTTGGCATTTACAGCGTTTTGGCGCCCATTTCCGGCACGGCCGGTTTATAGATGTTGCACTCGTACGGGCGCAGGCTCTTGGCCGGGTAATCGTAGCTGGAGGAAATAAGCTCCAGCCCGGTCAGGTCCAGATAGCGCTTTCTGGTGCGGCGCACCAGGTTGATCTCCACCACAAAACACGCGCCGTCAAGCTTGCGCGAGAAGCAGAGAATGTCCACATCCTGCGGGTCCAGGCGCTCCGGCTGGATCAGTTCAAAGTCGCCGTAGATAAACGCCGGATTTTCGCGGCGCAGACGGATCAGCCGCTTAAAGTAGTTGAGCGGGCTGTCCGCCATTTGCAGCTGGTCCTTTACATTGTAACGAAACGCGTCTTTATTGACCTTGATCCAAGGCGTGCCAGTCGTAAAGCCGGCCTTTTTGCTGTCGTCCCACTGCATGGGCGTGCGGGCGTGGTCACGGCTGCCGCAGAGCACTTTTTCCAGCGCCTCCTGCGGTGACTTGCCCTTTTCGATCAGCTCGTTATACATATTAATACCTTCTACGTCGCGCAGCTCTTCGGCCGACTGGAAGTCGCCGTTGCCCATAGCGATCTCCTGCCCCTGGTAAATAAACGGTGTGCCGCGGAAGGTCAGCTGGATCGTGGCGCACAGCTTGGCGATCTCGCTGCGGAACACGCCGTATTTGTCGGCCTTAGAGGTGATGCGCGGGTTGTCGTGGTTTTCAAAAAGCAGGGTCGGCCAGCAGCGGTTGCCGTAATACAGCTGCCATTTGACCAGCTGGCGCGCCGCAATGCGAAAATCATAATAATAATCGTCGTACTTCCCGTGCGGCATGTTGTCAAGGTGGTCAAAATTGAACACCATGGACAGTTCGCCGCGGTTGTCGGCCGTCAGCAGCTTGGAGGTTTCCAGTCCAAGTCCGCCGCATTCGCCGACGCTGACACAGTCGCGCCCTTTAAAAGCCTGCATATTCATTTCGTGCAGAAATTCGTGCAGACGCGGCCCGTAAAAATACCACTCGGCGCCGCAGAAGCCCAAAATCTTTTCAATGACCGGCACGGAATTCGGAAACGTCTGCCATTTGGAAATAAAATTGATGACGTCCATACGAAAACCGTCTACGCCCTTGTTCAGCCACCAGTTGATCATTTTGTAAATATCCTGGCGCATGGCCGGGTTTTCCCAGTTCAGGTCCATCTGCTTTTTGGAGAACACATGCAGCGCCCACTGGTTTAAATTTTCATAATAATTCCAGGCGCTGCCGCCGAAAAAGCTTTTCCAATCCGTAGGCGGCGTTTTGGTGCCGTCGTCGTCTTTCCAAATATAATAATCATGGTACGGGTCGTCTTTGCTCTGTTTGGCGCGCACGAACCACGGGTGCTCGTCGCTCGTGTGGTTCACAACGAGATCCATAATCAGCCGCATGCCGCGCTTATGTACCTCGGAAAGCAGCTCGTCAAAATCCTCCATCGTGCCGAACTCTTCCATAATGGCGTAATAATCGCTGATGTCATAGCCGTTGTCATCGTTCGGGCTTTTATACATCGGGCAGCACCAGATGCAGTCGATGCCAAGGTCCTGCAAATAATCCAGCTTTTCAATGATGCCACGGATATCGCCGACGCCGTCGCCGTCAGAATCTTTAAAAGAGCGGGGATAAATTTGGTAAAACACCGCTTCTTTCCACCACTTTTTTTCAATGACTGCGCCGCGGTCATCGACCGGCGCATTGCGTTCGCTGTTGAGCAAATCGCAGGCGCTTTGCAGCGCCTTTTTATTGATGACGCCGGCCGTCAGCCCTTTAATAGAGCGCACTTTCAGGCGCGCGATTTTTGAACGGCTGAAACGGTTGACATCAATACTGAAAAGTGCGGTGACTGCGTCAAACAGATCTTTGGCCATTGGATTTTTCATAGCTTCGGACAAGCGTGTGTCGAGCGTGATCTTTTCCATAATTCCCTCCCTGCGCCGGCATACAGCGGCGCAAACCATGGTATAATTGGCTCCGCATACTGCTGCAGCAGAAAAGCTTTATGGGCTTTGCATGCGGTTTTCCAGCTTCATTATAGTCTTTTTTAACAAAATGTTCAAGACACACGTCCTTTTTGTTAATATTTTTTCACAATTTTGACCGCCCGGCGGCTGAATATAAAAAAAGACGGCAGACACAAACTGTGTCTGCCGTCTTTGGAGCTGATAACCGGATTCGAACCGGTGACCTCATCCTTACCAAGGATGTGCTCTGCCTACTGAGCCATATCAGCACATATGGCGACCCGGAACGGGCTCGAACCGTCGACCTCCAGCGTGACAGGCTGGCGTTCTAACCAGCTGAACTACCGGGCCATATGTTACGACATGTATTATATATAAATCCGCCCGCGATGTCAAGAGCAATTCTAAAAAATTGCGCAGAAAACGTTTTGTGTTTTCTGCGCTGCACGTTAAAATGTTTTATTTGTCTACTTTTTCTGAATTGGCGTAGATCCGGCGCATACGCTCATCCGGGAACTCCGAGTCCAGGTACTCCTCAAACCTGTTGGAGGGCGCGGCGCCCGTTTCGCGCTCTGCCATGCGCACAGCCGCCGAGGCGCTGAGCACACAGTCAAACACAAAAAACACCAGAAACAGCCAAACAGCTGCCTTGCTGAGCCCGGACGGGATCTTGGCGATCAGCCGGGCAAGAAACGGGTACACGGCCTTGACCCATGCCAGGCCCAGAACACCCCAGAAAAGCGAATACAGCAGACAAACACGGCCGTTGATGTTGAGCGGCAGATGGCTGTAGTCCCAGGCGCGCACACCGAACACGATCTCTTCCCCCAGCGATGCAATATACTCTGTGACCGTGCCGGCAGCAAAAGAGATCCAAAAAATTTTCTGCCAGCTGCAGCGCTGAAAACGGTAGAGCGCCAGCGTCAGCACGATCGCACCCATGCCGTACACGATGCTGATCGGCCCGTACACGAGCGACTGACGGCTTTCGATATAGCCATGCTTGATGTAGCACCAAAGTGTTTCCACCAGAAAACCGACCACACAGCTGACGGCAAAGATCCAGATCAGCTGGTAAAAATCCAGTTTGGGCGTAACATTCTGCTTTTGCGCAGCCTTCACCTCTTTGCCGACTGCTTTTTGCATAAGAAATCACCTCTTTTCTATAAACTAACATTATGTACTGTATTTTTCAAGTGCACATTATGCAAGTTTAGATTAATATTAGATTCGTTAGAATTTATTAATAAGCTTTTCACATGCGCAGTCAAACACAAACATGCATAAAGCTGTCTCTTATACACATCTGACGCTGCCGACG
>URDW01000127.1 GCA_900546735.1 uncultured Oscillospiraceae bacterium | reverse complement strand
AGTCGTCGGCAGCGTCAGATGTGTATAAGAGACAGTTGCAGAGAAAATGGAATGCACCAAGCTTTACTCCATTGCCGGCCGGCTGGACCGCACACATGCCCTGATCGAGACAAGGCCGTTTCGCGCACCGCACCACACGACCTCCGCCCAGGGGCTGACCGGCGGCGGAAGCAGCCTGACACCCGGCGAATTAAGTTTGGCCAATAAAGGCATTTTGTTTTTAGACGAATTTCCGGAGTTTGACCGGCGCGCCAAAGAGGCGCTGCGCCAGCCGCTGGAAGACGGGCGCGTTACGCTGACCCGCACAGCCGGCACCGTCAGTTACCCGGCCGACATTTTGCTGGTTGCCGCCATGAACCCATGCCCGTGCGGCTACCTGGGCCACCCCACGCGGCCGTGCACCTGCTCACCGGCGGCCAGAAAGCGTTACCGCGAAAAAATATCCGGCCCCATCCTGGACCGCATAGACCTGCACATTGCCGTAGCGCCGGTCGCATACGACGAGCTGGCCTCACGCCGAAAAGAAGAGACGAGCGCCGCCATCAAGCAACGGGTAAATGCGGCGCGCGCACGCCAGAACGCACGCTTTGCCGGCACCGGCATTCGCTGCAACGCCAAAATGAGTCCCGCCATGACCAAAGAATTCTGCCGCCTGGACGGCGGCGCCGAACAGCTTTTAAAAAACGCGTTTGAAAAGCTTTCTCTAAGTGCACGGGCTTACGACAAAATTTTGCGCATTGCGCGCACCATTGCCGATTTGGA
Source organism: uncultured Oscillospiraceae bacterium (assembly GCA_900546735.1). GTDB lineage: Bacteria > Bacillota > Clostridia > Oscillospirales > Acutalibacteraceae > Scybalenecus > Scybalenecus merdavium. The sequence goes on along the minus strand of URDW01000127.1, from coordinate 5,045 downwards.
AGAAAGCGACGACATTCAGCTTAGCCATGTGGCCGAAGCGCTGCAGTACAGGACGCTTGACCGCACCGTGCAGGCATAAACGAAAGGAGAACAAAAATGGATAAAACGATTGAAAAGACCATGAAAAACCTGGAAAAGAACAACATGCAGCCGTTTTTTGTGGAAAGCGCAAAAGACGTTGTGCCGCTTGTAAAAACGCTGATCCACCCGGGCGAAAGCGTTGCAAACGGCGGCAGTGAAACGCTGCTGCAGACCGGCGTAATGGAACTGCTGGACAGCGGCGATTACCAGTTTATCGACCGCCGCAAGGCAACGCCCGACACGATCCGCGACTGCTATGTGCAGGCGTTTGGGTGCGACAGCTACTTCTGCTCCTCGAACGCGATCACCGAAAACGGCGAACTTTACAATGTAGACGGCAATTCCAACCGTGTGGCCTGCATCGTTTACGGCCCGAAGCAGGTCATCATCGTAGCCGGGCGCAACAAGATCGTGCCCGATCTGGACGCGGCGATCGAACGTGTCAAAACGGTGGCGGCACCGCTGAACACCAAGCGCCTGCACTGCGCCACCTACTGTGAAAAAGAAAACAAATGTGTCTCGCTTCTGAACGAAGCGCCGCAGCTGTGCGAAGGCTGCACGTCTGACGGGCGCATCTGCTGCAACTACGTCGTATCGGCCCGCCAGCGCCATAAGAACCGCATTAAAATCATTTTGGTGAACGAAAACCTGGGGTATTAATACGAGATAGAAAACTTATCATCACAGCACCGGAGGCAGACATGGGAAAAGGCATTATTCTTTACAAATCGAGATACGGCGCCACGGGGAAATATGCGAACTGGCTGGCCGAAGCGACCGGATTTGCCTGCAAAACGCTGAAAGAGGCGACGGTGCAGGACTGGAAAGACTGCGACACGGTCGTGCTGGGCGGCGGGATCTACGCCAGCGGCATTGCCGGACTTTCGTTTTTGAAAAAGAACCGGCAAGCGCTTGCCGGCAAAAAGCTGGCGGTGTTTTGCGTGGGCGCCTCGCCGTTTGACCAAAAGACTTTTGACGAGCTTTGCGCACACAATTTTGGCGGCGAGCTGCAGGGCACACCCTGTTTTTACTGCCGCGGCGCCTGGAACGAAAGCGCTATGAACCCGGTCGACCGCACGCTTTGCAGGCTGCTGCAAAAATCACTTGAAAAAGCCGACCCGGCCACCTTTGCGCCGTGGCAGCAGGCACTGATGGAGGCGCGCGGGAAAAGCTGCGACTGGACAGACAAAAAATACCTGACACCGCTTTTAGTGTACCTAAACAAATAAAGAAACCTGCAACCACTACTCGACATAACAAAAAGGCCAAGCGTAAAGCTTGGCCTTTTGCGCATATTTTCCGCAAAGTGCAGTTGCCGTTTAAAGCCGGTAAGGGCGCAGCTTTGGCGGCACTTCCTCGTCCGGCAGCTGGCGCACTGCGGCCTCCGAACCTTTTTCAAGCGCCGTGTCATAATACCAGCACTTGTACTCCAGCATACGGCGCGTATTTTGCAGAGCTTCGATCTGTTTGTCCACCTCCTGCAGGCGGCGGTGGAACATGTCGTGGCGCTTCTGCAGCGACGCATCGCCCTGCTGGCACCAGACCAAAAACTCCTTAATATCCTTAATGCTCATGCCGGCGTGCTTTAAGCACTCGACCACGCGCAGGGTCCGGATCTCTTTTTCCGAAAAAACGCGGATGCCGCCGCTGGAACGCGACATTTCGGGGAAAAATCCCTCGCGGTCATAATAACGCAGAGTGGACACGGCCACGCCGGTCATGCCGGCGACCTCGCCGATCGAATAAAACATAAAACGCCCTCTTTTCCAAACAAATTTAAACTTTTTGTGAACACGCTTGACTTAAACCTAACTTTAGGTTCTATACTTATACTACACCTAAAAGCAAGTCCTGTCAATCCCGCAGGACGAATTTATAAAAGAAAGGAACAAGATTTATGAACATGCATTTTGATTTTAACAACCCGACCCGCATTTTGTTTGGCAGCGGCGCGCTGAACGACCTTGGCAAACAGCAGATGCCCGGCAAAAAAGCCATGCTTTTGATGTCGCGCGGCAAGTCGGCAAAAGTCAGCGGCGCCTACGACCGCACCCTGGCACAGCTGGCGCAGGCCGGCGTGGAAGCGGCGGAATTTGCAAAGGTAATGGAAAACCCACTGAAAGACATGGTCATGGAAGGCGCGGCGTTTGCCCGCGAAAACGGCTGCGACTTCATTGTTGCCCTGGGCGGCGGCGCCGTGCTGGACAGCGCCGTGGCCATTTCGGCCATGGCCACGAACGACGGCGACCTTTGGGACTATGTAAACGGCGGCACCGGCAAAGGCCAGCCGCTTGCAAACCCCGGCCTGCCGATCGTGACCATCACGCTGACGGCCGGCACCGGTTCCGAGATCAACTGCTGGGGCGTGATCTCGAACCCCGAGACAAAAGAAAAAATCGGCTTCGGCCGCACCGAACTGACCCCCGTTCTGGCTGTGGTAGACCCCGAGCTGATGAAAACCGTGCCGCCGAAATATACGGCGTACCAGGGTTTTGACGCGCTGTTCCACAACACCGAAGTTATGATGTCAAACGGCGTCAACATTTTAAGCGAAGCGATCGCCCTTTCGGCCATTGAAAACATTGCCAAATACCTGCCCCGCGCCGTGGCTGACGGCAACGACCTGGAGGCGAGAGAACACGTTGCCTACGGCAGCACACTGGCCGGCATGACGATGCAGCTGACTTCCACGACCGCGCAGCATTCCATGGAGCACGCCATGAGCGCTTACCACCACGACCTGCCGCACGGCGCCGGACTCATCATGATCTCCAAAGCGTTTGCCGAATACTTTATTGAACGCCACGCCTGCGACGAACAGTTTGTAAAGATGGCCAAAGCCATGGGCATGGAAAATGCCGACAAGCCGGAGGATTTCATTACAGCACTTGTAAAGCTGCAGGAAGCCTGCGGCGTGGCTGACCTGAAGATGAGCAACTACGGCATTCAGCCCGATGAATTTATGACACTGGCCGTAAACGCGCGCGAAACGATGGGCGGCCTGTTTTTGGCAAACCCCTGCGAAATGAACGACATCGACTGTGCCGGTGTGTTTGAAAAGGCATATCGTTAAGCTGTGCAGCAGTGCGCCGCTTTTCACGCAAAATAGGCAGAAGCAAAAGTCCCGTCCTGCAGACGGGACTTTTTATCTTTAAATACAAATCAAGCAAGCGTTTTCTGCCAAAAAGAGACTGTAAACGGCAGGTGTGCAAACCGCCGCCGGCCGGTGCATACAAAGCCATGCTTTTCATACCAGCGGCGCAGCGGCACATTTTCATCCATAATGCCAATGGTCAGCTGCTGTGCGCCGAGCGTGCTTTTCGCCGTTGTTGCCGCAAGATCCAGCATGGCACTGCCCACCCCCCGGCGGCGGTACTGCGGCAGGACGGACAGATTTTCCAGTTCTGTGCGACCGTTCCCTTTTGGACAAAGGGCAAAGAAGCCAGCCGGCTGATCGGAAAACAAGCAAAGATACATCTGTTCGCCGGCAGCAAAACGCCTTTGCAGCTGCGCGTCAGTCAAAAAAGCCGTGTGGCCGGGACAGTTTTCGCGCGTTAAGCCGAACGTTTCGGCCACTGTGGCAAACGAAGCGCGGATGACCCTGGCGCAAAGCGGCAATTCGGCCGCATCCGTCACACGGCGGATACACAGTTTTTCCAAATCTTTTTCAGGCAAAGCGCAACCCTCCGAAGCAGAAAGTTTAGAAAAAATTATTGAACATTTTGTAGAAATGTGCACACCAGCGTGCTAAAATAAAAGTGCAGCACTATACGCAAATTCTAAAAAATGAGGTGACCGTGTGAAAGTCCTGTTTTTGTTTGGCGACGCGGCGGTCGGCAAAATGACCGTTGGCCAGGAATTGACAAAAATCACTGATCTGCGGCTGTTTCACAACCACATGACGATCGAGCCGGTACTGGAAATTTTTGGCGAATTCAACGGCAACGCCATTTACAGAATGCGCGAAGTGATTTTTGAAGAGTTTGCAAAAACCGACAAATACGGCCTGATTTTCACATTTATGTGGGCATTTGACCAGCCGGACGACTGGAAAAACGTGGAGCACATCCAATCCATTTTTACTGCCAAAAACAAGGACACGCAGTTTTACTATGCCGAACTTGTGGCGCCGCAGGAGATCCGCCTGCGCAGAAACACCAGTGAGAACCGGCTGAAACACAAAAAGTCCAAAAACGACATTGCAACCTCGACCCGCCGCCTGCTGGACGACGACGCGCACTACCGGCTGGAGAGCCTGGACGGAGAGATTTCGTTTGAAAACTACATAAAGATCGACAACAGCGACCTGCCGGCTGCAGAAGCGGCCCAAAAAATCAAAGAGCGTTTTGGATTTTGAGCACTGGCTGTACGCATCCAAAACTTTCAGCGCATATGGACACGCGTTCTATGCCATTATCATAACATAATATTCCGCTTTTTCGCAAATATATGCCAAACACGCTCCGGCACGCCATGTGCTGTGCCTTTGCTTTTGGTGGCGCGTATCTTTTTGCAGGAGGTCAAAATGACACTGGACGAACTTTTCTTTTTTGACAAAGCCGAAAAACAGCAAAACCTTTATGCAGCTCTGGTCACCAAACTGACTGCACGCTGCCCGGACTTTGATGTGCGCGTTTCCAAAACGCAAATTTCTTTTTGCAGCCGCCATATTTTTGCCATGGTCTCGCTGCCGCGCCGAAAGGTGAACGGGCGCAGCGACTATCTTTTGGTATCTTTCGGCCTGGCTTACCAAAAAGATTCGCCGCGCATCTGGCAGTCTGTAGAAGCCTACCCCAACCGGTGGACGCACCATGTGCCCGTCTTTTCCGAAGCAGAACTGGACGAGGAACTGCTGGACTGGCTGCACGAGACTTATGTATTTGCACGAACAAAGTAAAAGACTCCCCTACTGATCTGCCCCAGATTGAGCAGACCGCACAAAAAGAGCCCACCTGATGTAAGGG
>URDW01000126.1 GCA_900546735.1 uncultured Oscillospiraceae bacterium | reverse complement strand
TCGTCGGCAGCGTCAGATGTGTATAAGAGACAGGTCGATGACCGACTGCCAAATTTCAAAATGTGTGGCTGAGGATTTTCGTGCTTCACCGGTCGTGGCGGCGCCCACAATGGTGGTTACGGCGGTGTCATTGTCCTGAAAAATCAGCCCGTATCGCGTTAGGATGGAGGCAATCAGTACGGCAAAGGCCGGAATACCTACCGAGATCAAATCGCGCACAGATTTCTTGACGAGCAGCACAAACAGCAGGATCCAGCCACCCAGCGCGATCACACAGCCGGCACGCGACATGGTTGCGCTGATGCCGCAGGTGATCAAAATGTTCGCGGCGTAGTAAAGCACTTTGTTGCGCTTTGATTTGGCGTTGATCAGAAGATAGATGGAAATCGGGAACGAGATGACCAAAAGCGCCGCCAAAAGGTTTGGGTTGGAGAAAAAGCCGCTTGCCCGGTCGTCAAACGTGTTGGTCATGATCTTAAAGGGCAGGGCAGAGTACACGGCTTTGTCCAGCACTTTGTAAAACGGCGTTACCAGTACCCAGTCTTTTGCAATGACCTCGCGGTCATACAGCATGTAGCTGACGATTTGAAGCGCCGCCAGCAATCCGTTCATAGACGCGCCGAAAACGATGCTTTTGAGCAGCGTGTCTATGCGCTCTTTTGTGCGCGCCAGGTTGAAGATCATGACCTGTATCAGGAACATGCCGAACCACAGTGCCGCCATGGCAATGCTGTCCATAATGGTGTCTGACCACAGGGCGCTGAGCATCATGTAGCACATCATACAAAGCTCAATTTTGCCGATGGTGCCGACGCGCGCTTTTTTCTTTTCTTTTGACCACTGAACTTTAAAAATAATAAATGCAATAAACAGAATAAATGGCGATATGTACTCCGGCAGTATGAAAAAGGAAGAAAGCGTAAAAATAAGCCACGCCCATGCCGGATCCTTTTTATACGCGGATTGCGCGTAGTCCAGTTTTTCTTTCATTGGCATTTCCTTTCACATGTTGCACACAACTTCACAATACATGACAACATAATACTACAAGTTGTCCTGTTTTGCAATAGAAATTTCAGCCACAGCCGGTTTCAGATCTGTGGCAAAATGTTAAAATCCTCTCAGGAAAATTTACAGCGTGTTCACAGCTGCAAGGAACAAACTAAACGGCAAGTCTTGAAAATGATGACTGGATATTGTATAATGCTTGCAGGTGTCTTTTTGAAGACTGCGAAAAAATGAGGTGTGAACATGGACGAAAACGAAAAAAAGCATGCCGGCACTGCGCCGGATACGCAAGAAACCGCACAGCCGGCAGAGCCAACGGAAACGGCTGAAAAGCCTTCTACGGCCTATGACCCGGGGAACGTGCAGTACGAGGAAAATGACGACTGGCAGTTCGAGGCAGAGGCGCCCTCTGTTTCGCGCAGCATTATTTTCGATTCTAAAAATTCAAAAATCGAAATTTCTTCACCAACACTTGAACAGCAGCCGGATTACCAGCCCGGCTATTCCAATGAAAAGCAGATTACGGTCAATACGGATGTGTTCAAGTTCGTCATGGTCGCCATCGTGACGCTGGCCCTTTTTGTGGTGATCGGTGTGCTCGGCTACAATTACTACACAAAGCCGAATACACAGGAAAAGATGAACCCCGGCAACGTTGCACTGACGATCGGCGATGAGGACATCAGCGTCGGTATGTATAATTGTTATTATAATACTCTTTATAATAATTACGTCAGCTACGCTTCTCAGGGCTATCTGGATCTCAGTGAGGACACGCAGGATGCTGACGGCAAAACCATTACATGGGAAGAACGTATCCAGCAAGAGACAGTGGAGCAGATCGAATATGTCATTTCGTATTATACCGAGGCGATCCGGCACGGCTACACGCTCGACGATGACGATAAAAATGATATTGACGTGGCCATTACTTCTCTGAAAGAAGCGGCGTCCTCCGAAGGTCGCTCGGCCGATGAATACGCACAGGAAATGTACGGCGAATTCTGCGGCATTGCAACGTATGAAAAGTACCTGACCCAGATGTATGTTGCCCGCGCTTATTATAACGATTATCTGGTCGATGCCAAAGTGTCGGACGACACGCTGCAAACCTGGTTGGATGAACACGAAAGCGACTATCAGCAGGTGCCGTTTGCCTATTTGCAGATCTCTTATGATTCCACCAGTGACGACGCAAAGCAGCAGGCGATCGACGAGGTTGAAGAGGCACTGTCCGGCGTAACGGATTTTGCTTCTTTCCGTGCGCTGATCCCCACGCTTTGCAGCGAGCTTGTAGATCAATATGTTACATATTATTCGGTGTCCGAAGAAGAGGCAGTGGCAGAGATCGAAAATAACATCGAAAACCAGATGTCGCGTGATGATACGGTATGGGAAAGCGAGATCATTGACTGGCTGTTCAGCGGCGATACGGAAATCAACGATACCAATTATGTGGTTTCGGAAGCTGATTCTTTGATCTATGCGGTCATTAAACTCGGTGAACCGCAGCTGAATGAAGAAGAGCTTTATTCGGTGCGCCACATTCTGATCCAGCCGGAAAGCGATGACGATACGGACAGTACAGACAGCACCACCGGCACACAGGAGTTTACAGATGCGCAGTGGGCTGCGGCCGAGTCCGAGGCAGAAAAGGTTCTGGCCGAATACGAAGCCGGTGACAAAACAGAGCTTTCGTTTGCGAAACTGGCCAACGAGTATTCTAAAGATACCGCCGCTTCCTATGGTGGCCTTTATTCCGGCGTGCAGGCCGGCCAGATGGTCAGCGCGTTTGAAGACTGGGCGATGGACGATTCCAGACAGTATGGCGATACCGGTATCGTACAGTCCAACTACGGTTACCATATCATGTATTTTGTGCAAAAAGCGCCAAGCTATGTTTTCGATGCGCAAAACGATATTTTGGCTGAACAGGAACAGTCGTTTATCCACACGATGCCCCTCAGCTACGGCACGGCGTTTTCCAAGGTGACCAGTCTGGACCCGGCGGAGGATTCCTCGCTGAGCAGTAATTGAACCGCGTTGTGATTTATAGCAGAAAAACAGATTTTTCTCTTGTAAAGTGAACCGATATATTGTAAAATAGCATAGAAAACTATAAATTAAGGAAGAAATAAATATGGCAAAAAAACAACTTGATGAAGATCTGCTGGTCAGCGGCGGCGCCAGCAGCGCTCAGCATTCCAAAAGTGCAAAAGCTGCCGCAGCGAAACAAAAGCGTGCTGCAAAGGCAAAGGCACGCTACGACAAGAAAAAAGAGGCCTTGAACGCCCAGCTTGAAAAGGCTGAGACCGACGCGCAAAAGGAAAAGATCAAAGCAAAACTCAGAGCGCTCGAACAGGGCCGCTCGGGTCACGGTCTTTCCAAAAAAGCCAAAAAGGTGGTTGCGTGGGTCGTTACGGTCGTTGTGGTCGTTGCGCTGCTTTGCACCTATGTGGCGACCGGCGCTGTGCGCAACGGTTTTCTGGCCTATCTGGGCACGTTCAACAACATGACGGTGGCAACCGTTACCGACGGCACTGACAAAATCAAAGTCTCGCTCGGTCAGTACAACTACTATTTTGCAACCGTATACAACAATTACAAATCTCTTGCCAGCCAGTATGAGACCTACGGCCTCAACGCGGCCGACTACGGCATGGATGTGGACTTTAGCAAAAAGCTTTCTTCACAGATGACGACAGACCCGGATGATGACAGTAAGGAGATCACCTGGCTCGAACGCATCCAGCAGGAAACGCTCGACACCATCCGCACCAATTACATGTATTACAACGAGGCAGTTAAAGCCAACGACGGCAAAGAGCCTTCCATTACAGAAGACCAGCAGACGGAGCTGGATGATGCACTTGACCAGTACAGAACGCAGGCACAGAGCTACGGCTACACTCTGTCGGCCTATCTGGTGCAGGCCATGGGCAAGGGCGTAACGGAAAGCGTGTTCACCCACGAAATGACCGTTTCCTATATCGCACAGAATTACTCCGATTCTTTGTCGGATACGCAGGCTGAAACTTACACGCAGGAAGATTATGATGCGTATCTGAATGAACACAGAAGTGAGCTTGAAACGGTCAGCGTGCGTATTTTCGAGGCTGACAGCGAAGAAGACGCCCAGGCGTTTGAAAGCACACTGGCAGCTGACGGCTCCAATTTTGCCGACCTCGCTGTGCAGTATTCTTCTTCTGACCTTGACAAAATGCTGAACGCAGACCCGCACAACACGCAGGAACTTTATGCCACGCGTTCCATGCTGGAAAATTCCAGCAATGCTTACGCGCTGGCCGATGCCGATGAGGACGGCAACAGCGAGGGCCTGGACTGGCTCTTCAGCATGGACCGTAAGGCTGGCGACACCGCCCGCTTCAGCACAACGGTCGTTTATGTGATTTCTCCGGTCTCCCTTTCGGATGTGCAGACCGTTAACGTTCGCCATATTCTGATCGCGCCCGAGACTGAGAGCGGCACGGCAAGCGACGCTACAGCTGACCAGTGGTCAGCCGCTTATGAAAAAGCACAGTCTGTGCTGCAGCAGTGGCAAAACGGCAACGCAACGGAAGACAGTTTTGCCGAACTTGCCAAGGAGAATTCCTCTGACGGCAGCGCCGAAGACGGCGGTCTTTACGAAAACGTTTACCCCGGCCAGATGGTCAGCAATTTCGGTAACTGGTGCTTTGATTCGGCCAGACAAGCCGGCGATACGGCCATCGTGCAGTCGCAGTACGGTTACCACATCATGTACTTTGTCGGCCAGACCGGCACCCCTGTGTGGGAATACACGGCCCAGCAGGCGCTTGCTTCTGACGATTCTCAGTCGGCAAGCGATGCGCTGGACGAAAAGTACACGGTCGACACCAACTGGCTCGCCTCCAGATTCTTTGAAAAGGATACCGACATTGACTTTGGCGGCTAAGTGCGCATAAGAGGCTGCTTTTGGCAGCCTCTTGCTTTTTAGGATCTGATATTTATGTTTAACAGCGATACCGATAAACTGAAAGAGGAAGTGGCCAGGCTGACGGCCGCGCTGGAAGATGCCAATTTTGAGTGCCAGCGCCTGGAAATCGTCAATTCCAATTTGGATTTTATGGTCAAGGAATCCTCGCGTGAACTCACACAGAACATTGCGCTGCTTCAGTCGCTGGAGGAGGAAAACGCCAGGCTGAAACAGCAGCTCAAAGAGATGGAAGAGAAGTATGGAGTATGAGCTGAATACATCGCAGCTGCGTGCATATGCGCCGCAGCTGCAAGCCGGTGACCGCGTGATTTTAAGCGGCACGGTCTACACTTCGCGCGACGCCGCACACAAGCGTATTGTCCATGCGCTTGAGACGGGGGATGCGCTTCCGTATCCCCTGGAGGACGCCGTGATCTATTACGCAGGGCCAACGCCTGCTCCGGCCGGTTTGCCCATCGGTTCCTGCGGCCCCACGACTTCCGGCCGTATGGATCCTTACGCACCGCTCCTGCTTGACCGCGGTGTGGTCGCCATGATCGGCAAAGGGCAGCGCAGTCCCGCTGTTTGTGATGCGATTTGCCGCAACGGCGCCATTTATATGTGCGCCATCGGCGGCGCCGGGGCGCTTGCCGCACAGTGCATCACTTCCTGCGAGGTGATCGCTTACGATGATCTTGGCTGTGAATCTGTCAAGCGCCTGCAGTTTGACCGTTTCCCCCTGATCGTTACCATCGACTGCAGCGGCGGCAATCTTTTTGCACAAAAATAACCATCGGTTTCCGATGGTTCAGCGTGTCGAAAAAGGTATAATGGCAACAAATTATACAGCCTGACACGCTG
>URDW01000125.1 GCA_900546735.1 uncultured Oscillospiraceae bacterium | reverse complement strand
GCAGATCCGGGACCCAGCCAAGGCCGCAGTGCTCTTTCAGCCAGTTGTAATAATACGTAACCAGCTTTTCCATCATCGGGTTCAGCGGGCCAACATCCTGCGCAGTGGCATGGATATAGGCGTCTACCAGGTTGACAAACATTTTAATGCAGTCAACCGTCTGGGTGATCGGGCCCGGGTTATCAGCGTATACCCAATAGATCTGGTCGAGCATTGCTTTGACTTCCTCGTCGGTCATCTGGGCAATGTCACCGATAACGATACCCTGCTCTTTCAGCTGTTCCCAAACTTCCATGAAGTTTTCCGGGTTGGGATCGTTGGTCACGATCATAGCGACCCACTTCATGATCTGGTCAATGGCGCCCTCAAAGATACCGCTGCCTACAGCGCCTTCAATGATGTTTTGCAGCCATTCAGGAACTTCAAGTGCATTGTCACCGGAGATAGAACCTACCAGAGCTTTGATTGCGTCTGCAAAAGCCTGATTGTCACCACCGAAATATTTGTCGATGATCTGATCAAGAATTTCCTGATCACCGGGCTGAAGTTCAGGAGAGGTCGATTCCTCTGTAACAACAGCTTCGGCAGTAGGCGCCTCGTTGTCAGCAAATGCGACCAGCGAGATGCTGATGGCAGAGAACGCTACACAGCAGGCAAGCAGCACAGACAGAAGCTTCTTTGACTTTGACATTTTGTTTTTCTTCCTTTCTTTAATATTTAATAAACATCACCATATGGTGTTTATTACACATTTGGTTATTTATTATTCGTATGCGTACATATCGTACACGATACAGTTCGGCAGTTCGTCTTTGATCTGCTGAATCTGGTCGTCTGTAAATCCGGTACCCAGTGTCAGCGTTGCCAGGTTTTTCAGGCTTAAAATCGTTTCCAGGTTTTCCTGGCCGCCGGTATCGTTGCCGGCGATGGACAAATTGGTCAGCTGGGTCATACCCTTCAGCGGGGTAAGGTCAGTGATTTTGTTGTTGCCGATACGCAGGTCGGTCAGCTTGCTCAGGCCGGAAAGCGGCGAAATGTCGCTGATCTGGTTGCGGGAAAGGTCAAGTGTTTCCAGGTTCTTCAGGTTGGCCAAAACGGAAATGTCCTTGATCTGATTGCCGTTTGCGTTCAGCAGTGTCAGCTTGGTCAGGTTTTTCAGCGGCGAAATGTCGCTGATTTTGTTGCTGGCCATATTCAGCTCTTCCAGCTGGGTCAACTCCGCTAGCGGCGAGATGTCGCTGATGCTGTTGCGGCAGATGCTCATTTTGGTGGCATCTTTAAAGTTCGTTACCGGGGAAAGGTCGGTAATGTCGCTTTCGCAGACCTGCAGGTTCGTTACATTGTTTGCAACCTCCGCCGTGCCGATCTCTACTTCGGCGCCGTTGCCGATGCTGCCCGTACTGTTAACGGAATCGCTGTTTGTGCCAGCAGAATCATTGCCTGAACTGTCACTGCCGTTTGCCGCCGCGTTTGTGGCAGCATTTGCGTTGCTGCCGTCTTCACTGGCATTGTCGCTGACTGCGCCGGAACCGGACGCGTTGTTGGCAGCGTCGTCGGAAGCGGTGCATGCGCTCATGCAGCCAAGCAGCAGCACGCCGCACAGGCAAAGTGCTAGAATTTTTTTCATGTGTAGGATCTCCTTGGTTCGCTGCAGGCCTGTACAAATATTTTGCAGCCCGCAGGGGTGTGCGGCTGGCAGAAGAAAGCAAAATTGGCGCAAACTTCCCCTGCTCACAAATCACTCCAATATCTTTATTAAAAGATAACATATTTTTAATAGAGAGTCAAGGTATTTTAGAAAGAAAAATGTGAATTTTCAAGAATTGGCTGCGTTTCCATATATAGACAGTTTTGAAAATTACTTTCGTATTTTGCACAACTGCGCAGAAGAAAAACCCGGCGGCAAAACACCGTCGGGTTTTGTACGAAATTACGCGTTCGCGTCCAGCATTGTAACACCATCCAGCAGCGCTGCGTCTGCCTCGTCCAGGTTGTAAGCCGTCATGGTAAAGTCGTCATAAACGGCCAGCAGCACCCAGTTATCGCCGTTGGAATCGGCCAGGATATTGGCTTTTTGCAGCAGCTCTTCCATTTGCTTTGCATCGGTGATTTCGGCATAACGTACCTGCAGCTGTGAAAGCGGCACGCCTATGTCAAACGATTTGTCGAGCGGTACGAAATCACTTTCTGCGTCGGTATAGTAAAAGTTTTCAGCTGCCTCGGCCGCCGTCATGCGTTTTAGGGATTTGTCGTATTCGGTGCTGTAGCTGCCGGTGAAGCGGCGGGAAGTGCCGTCTGTCAGGAACTGGCGTGTTTCCTGCTGCATGGTGGAAAGGTCAACGGCATAAATTTTCTGCACGGCTTCCTCCGCACGCAAAATGCTGTTCATACCCAGGCTGGCAATGGCCTGCAGCGTATTTTTCATGGAGGGATAGATCCCAATCGTGAACGTGCTGCCCGGCACGGTGGCTGCTGTGCTGTCATATACCGTATTGCTGGTACCCAGACACAAAATGGCCTGGGGCTTTTCGTCACCCGGCAGGATATAGCTGCGCCCGTTGGCTTTTATATCGGCCGCTACAGCCGTTTTGAGCAGCGCCGTCGTTTCCTCGTTTAAGGGCTCCTCACGTTTCAAATTAGCCGAAAACAGACTGGCGGTGTTTGTGTAGCTCTGCACGGCTTCGCTCAGGTCGTTCAGGTCGACAGAGGTCATGTCCAGGCTGTCCAGTCCGCTGGCGGTGCCTTCTGTCTGGCACAGCGCATAAATGCGCATGTAGTCTTCCAGCATCTCGGGCGATGTGCAGTCTGCCGTTTGGTTTTCGTCACTGAACAGGTTTACGTCGTATTGTGTCATTCTCCCTGTTGTGATCTTATTAAAGTCTGTTTTGTATGTTTTGTTAAACTTCTCAATTTCTTCGGCGCTGTTTGCCGTCAGGCGGTAGATCAGATCGTTGCGCACAGTCTCGGTGTCATAAAGCGCGTCAAGCGCTTCCATGGCCGATTTGCTCAGGCCGGTATAAGTGCGCATGACGGTGCTGCCGTCTTTCATCCTGTAATAGACGCTGGCTGTACCGCTGCCTGTTTTACTGTCTTCGATCAGCGTGCGGTGCACATCCTGCACGGCTTTCAAATCGCTTTCCGATGTGAAGCTGCCAAGCAGCGGAGCTTCGTATGCGCTGAGGTAATCCTGGCCAAGCATTTGGTTGACCATGCTGCCGCCGGCGGTATCGCTGTTTTTGGAGACGAAGCTTTCGCCGCTTTCACTGACATAGGCGCAGGCAATGTCGTCGGCTGCCGGGATCCTATTTTCATATTGCGTGTTGCCGGCAGCAAACCCGGCAAAACACAAAGCCGTTACGCAAACGGGTACGGCAATGGCTGCGCCGAGCGCTTTGCCTTTTTTGCGCACGGCCAGCAGCACCAGCAGCACCAGGATCACAATGGTGCTGACCAGCGGCCAGAAGAATGCCTGGTTGTCGGCATGCAGCATGTCTGACAGGGTAAAGGCAAGCACGGTGCCGAACGTAAACACACCGATGCCCACACAGCGTGCATTCGGCATGCGTGCGTTCAGGTTTTCAAATTGCTTTTTGGGGAAAGTCAGAATGCCTGCTGCGGCGCAGACGATGCAGTAGGCCGCCAGTACGGCCAGGATGGCCCAAAAGGTCGAGGGGATCACAAGCTTTTCACCAACGGCCAGGGCGCTGAAATCGCCGATGCCGGTCGTGGTGTATGTGCCGTCGGCATTTTGCACAGGAATGTTGCTGACACAGGCCAGCGGGTTTAAAACGCTGCCGTACTGGGAAATGCCGGAGGGGTAGCCAAACGCATAACTGCTGATAAAACTGCCGTAGCCGTTGAGCAGCCGCGTGCCGGCTGACTCCGCCAGGCGCACGAGCGTATATGGGCACGCCGACAGGCAGACGGCGGTAAATATGCCTTCCGGTACATTATGGCAAATGGAAACGGCCAGTGCGCCGATCATCAGGCCAAGTGCCGTTTCTAAAAAGAGCAGCAGCGTGGTGTAGCCCAGATAGGTCATCAGTGCGCCGCTGATCGAAAAACCGAGCATCAGCTGTACTGCGGTCATACAGATCTGTGTCAGCAGCGTGCCTGCGGCAAACCAGATCAGGCTTGCCAGCAGCCGGTTGCAGAAAAGCACACTGCGCGGCAGCGCAAAGGAAAGAAATGCACCGGCCTTTGTTTTGGAAAAGCAAAAATCAAACGCGGCAAATGCTGCAATGATACCGAAAAACAAAAATACCGGATACATGCTGTAAATACTCGGCAGGAACCCGCCGAAAGCGGACATGTTGAGCAGGTATGTGTAGTTTTGCAGCAGCAGCGTACGCGTTTCATCGTCCATGAGCTGTGCCGGCAGCCAAAGCATGAGCGCACCGCCGACGCCGGCCAAAATGCAGAGCAAAAGCGGCAGCAGCCAGGTTTTGGGCGAACCAAGGGCGTACAGAAAATCGCGCTGCCCGAGGTGCGCTTTTTTAGTTGAAGATGTCGGCGTAGTCATAGTTGTTTTCCTCCATATAACTTAAGAAGACCTCTTCCAGGGTCATGGCACGGCTGTCTAACGCAGCAGGCTCCAGGGCGCGCAGCTGTTCCAGAACGTCCTGGACGTTTCCGGCGGTGCTCAGCAGGTAAACGCCGTCTTCTTCACCTTTCTGGATGCGAATATCGGCTATGGCGCGCAGGGCAGACTCTTTTTCGCGCGGCACACGCACGGTGATGCGGCAGTAACGTCCGGCCAGCGACTGTGTGTCCAGATCCAGCACCAGCTTGTTTTTGTTGATCAGGCCGATGCGCCCGCAGAAGTCAGACAATTCGTTTAAATTGTGCGAACTGACGATCACGGCCGCGCCGGAATTCTGTACATAGTCGAGCAGCAGATCTTTGACCAGCTTGCGTTTGGAAGGGTCGAGCCCGTCAAAGCACTCGTCGCATAAAATATATTTTGGGTGTGCCGACAGCGCCAGGACCATTTCAGCCTGGCGGCGCATGCCTTTGGAAAAAGTGCGCACGGCCTTGCGTTCAGGCAGGCCAAAAAGCTGCATCAGTTTCTGGAAAGTCTGCATGGAAAAGGCAGGTATATAGTTGGCATAAAAACGCGCTGCTTTTTCTACGCTGGCATTGCCCGGGAAATAAAGGCTGTCCGACAGGAAAAAAAGCGACTGCCGGCCGGCGGGTTCGGTCGAGCTGCTTTTGCCGTCCAGCAGCACGCTGCCGCTGTCCGGCATATAAACGCCGGCGGCGATCTTCAGCAGTGTGGTCTTGCCGGCGCCATTGTAACCGAGCAGGCCGAACACGCTGCCGCCGTCTGCTGTAAAGCTGATTTGGTCGAGCACGGTTTTTTTGCCGAAGCTTTTGGTCAGTTCTTTTACTTCAATCATAACGCTTCCTCATTTGCGGCTTTTATTTGGTAACAGCATGATTCGTGCTGAACAGGTCTGCGCATTTTGCCGCTTTTTGCACAAAAACCCATGTTTCAACTATAGCACGAATGTAGGCATTGCGTCAAATCATTTATATTTATTTTACACAGTTTTTAATTTTGTGAAAGGAATTTGGCGAAAAAGTGAATAAATTGTTGACATTTATGACGAAAGTTCTTGACTTTTACAGGTGAATTGTTTATAATTTCAGTCGTGGTTATTGAAGTATTCAAATACCCCCGAAAAGAGTCGGAGGGAGGGATTGATAATGAGTCAGGTCAAAATTAAGGAAAATGAATCTCTTGACAGCGCTTTGAGAAGATTCAAGCGCCAGACTTCCCGTGACGGTATCATTCCTGTCTCTTATACACATCTCCGAGCCCACGAGACACTGAGCGAT
>URDW01000124.1 GCA_900546735.1 uncultured Oscillospiraceae bacterium | reverse complement strand
TACACCTATTAAGTCGTCGGCAGCGTCAGATGTGTATAAGAGACAGCCCTCTGCCTGGCGTGCGCGGCCTGCGATATTCCAAACAGCGCGTACCGGCAGAACCGGGATAAGCCTATTTCCATGCGCCGTTTTGCCGATCTGCTCTGGCGTGTCAAGTCCGGCGAACCCCTGCAGTATGTGCTCGGCAGCTGGGACTTTTATAAATACACGTTTTCCGTCGGCGAAGGGGTGCTGATCCCGCGCCCGGAAACGGAAGAACTGGTGGAACGCGTTTTGCAGCGCTTTCAAGGCGTACCGGCGCCGGTCGTGTATGACTTGTGTGCCGGCAGCGGCTGTATCGGCCTGTCGGTTGCGCGCGAGAGGCCGGACGCATTTGTTTACGGCGTTGAAAAGTACGATGCCGCCATGCACTACCTTTTGAAAAATGCAAATGCAGATCCTAATTTCAAAGCGGTTCAGGGCGATGTTTTAAGCGATTCGTTTGACACATTGCCGCCGGCGGACTGCATTGTGTCGAATCCGCCGTATATTGCGCACGCCAAGCTGCCTTCGCTGCAATCTGAAGTGCAGCGCGAGCCGGCAACGGCGCTGGACGGCGGCACAGACGGCCTTGTTTTTTACCGTGCGATCGCTGAAAAGTGGCTGCCGCGCCTGAAAGCCGGCGGCATTTTGGCTGTGGAGATCGGCGAGGAGCAGGGAAGTGCCGTGCAGACCATTTTTGCACCATATGTCAAAGATATGTCTGTTTTAAAAGATTCGGCGCAAAATGACAGAATTGTAATTGCAAAAAAACTTGACTAACTTTTCGTTTTCATGTAATCTATATATATAATTTTAAGGATGTGAACTTATTGCACTCCATTATCTCTTATTTTATGTCGGGCGACTACACAAGCGGCATTTTGTTTTTGCTCTCCAGCTTGTTTGTCATTTTGTGCTGTATGCCGGTGCATGAATATGCGCACGGCCTGGTCGCTTATAAACTGGGCGACGACACGGCTAAGCTGCAGGGCCGGCTTACGCTGAACCCGTTTGCGCATCTCAATCTGATCGGCAGCCTTATGATTTTGCTGTTCGGCATCGGCTATGCAAACCCCGTGCCGATCAATCCGACCAAGTTCAGAAAAGTCAGCATGAAGACCGGCATGGCGCTTACGGCGCTTGCTGGCCCGGTCTCTAACCTTTTGATGTCGGCCATCAGCATCGTTTTGTCGTATGTGCTGATTTTTATTCAGTACAAAGCCGGCGCCACGGCGTTTCTGGAGGCGCTTATTACGTTCTTTTCGTATGCGGCCACGATCAATGTTACGCTTGCTGTTTTTAACTTGTTCCCGATCCCGCCGCTCGACGGCTCCAAGGTGCTCGGCATCCTTCTGCCGAAAAAGGCCTATTTCAACTATCTGCGCTATGAACGCTACATTATGATCGTGTTGCTGATCGTACTGTTTCTCGGCATTCTGGACACGCCGATTGCCTTTATCTCCAACTGGCTTTTCCGGATCATGTGCTTTGTTCCGCAGCTGATTTTGGAGGCGCTGCTTTAAGGCATGGAACAGATCTCGTATAAAATCGAAGTGTTTGAAGGTCCCATGGACCTGCTGCTGCACCTGATCTCCAAGCACAAGCTCAACATCAACGACATACCGATCTTAACGCTGGTCGAGCAGTACCTGGACTATGTACGCACGATGCAGGAGCAGAATTTTGACGTCGCCGGTGAATTTTTGGAGATGGCCGCGCGTCTTATCTACATAAAAACGGTGTCTCTTCTGCCGAAGCATGAAGAGGCAGAGACTCTGAAAAAAGAACTGGTCGGCGAGCTGATCGAATACCGCGACGCAAAGTATGTGGCCAAGCAGCTCTCTGAACATACCGACGGGTTCGGCCGCTACACGCGTTTGCCGCAGGCCGGTCACGTCAATTACGATTACGAGCGCTTTCATGAGCCGGACGAGCTCCTGGAAGCGTATGTCAGCGCCGCCGGTCGGGCGCAGCGCAAGCTGCCGCCGCCGATCGACAGTTTCCGGGCGATCGTGCAGCGCACGTTTGTCAATGTGCAAACGAAAGTCACGACCGTTTTGCGCAAACTGAAGCGGGGGCGTAAAGTGCCGTTTTTGTCTTTGTTTCAGGACGCTGTTTCCCGTTCCGATATGGTGGCAACGTTTCTGGCTGTTCTGGAACTGGTGAAGGACAAAAATGTCCGACTTGACGGAGAGATGCACAATCCCTCTGTAATTTTGATGCATGAGGGGGAAGCACCTGTTGACGAGTGATAACAGCAACATCCTTGCAATGGTCGAGGCCATGCTCTTTGCTGCCGGCGAACCGGTCGAAGCGGCCAAGCTTGCCGAAATCGCGGACGTCGATCTGGAGACGATGACCAAAGTGCTCGACCATTACGGTGCCATGCTGGATGAAAACGGGCGCGGCATCTGCCTTGTGCGCATGAACGGCAAGTACCAGCTGTGTACGCGCGAACTGTACCAGGACGAGGTGCGCCGCTTGCTGGAGGTGCGCAAAAACACGCCGCTTTCCCAGGCCGCGTTCGAGGTGCTGGCCATTGTGGCCTACAATCAGCCGGTCACCAAAGCCTTTGTGGAACAGGTGCGCGGGGTAGACTGTTCGGGCTCGGTCTCCGGCCTGGTGCAAAAAGGCCTGATCGAGGAAAAGGGCAGGCTGGATCTGCCCGGCAGGCCGCTTGTTTACGGCACGACAGACCGCTTTTTGCGCTGCTTCTCGCTGCAGTCGCTCGACGATCTGCCGCCGTTGCCGAACGAAACGGATGAATCCGGCCAGACTACATTTTTTGAACAGGCTCAAAACGCGCCGGATGACGGCGCTTCAGATACCGCCCCTGCAGCAGATGCAGCCGGCGAAGAGGATTAAGGAGATCCGAAATGCAGACATTTTTAATTGTGCTTGCCGTGCTGGTCGTCGTGCTTGCGCTCGTGTTGTCTGTTCGCGCAACGTTTTACGTCTCTTACCACGGCGTGTGGAGAACGCGCGTGCGCATCCTCTTTTTTGAAAAAGAAATCAGTCTTTCGCAGCTGCTGCAGCTGGTTCTGTTCCCGAAACAGTCCGGCGAAGCGGCGGCAAAGGAAGCAAAAGAAAAAAAGAGTGCCAAAAAAGAGCAGACCGCTGCACCGCAGCCCGCACAGACGGATGGCGCGCTGGAAAAAAGCAAAACGCCTGCAGAAAGCGCAGCGCCGCCGGCCGGCGATACACCTGCAAAACCAAAAAAACAAAATTTCCTGCAGTCCATCTATGCTGAGGACGGCATCTGCGGTATACTGGATCTTGTGTCCACGCTTTTGTCTACCGCCGGCGCGGCTGTCGGCCGGCTGTTTAAAGATTTTTATATTTCTGATCTTTATGTCAAAATCATCACCGGCGGCACAGATGCGGCGCAGATCGCGCAAAACCACGGCCGTACCTGCGCGCTTTATTATCCGCTGATCGGTGCCGTGCGAAACGGCATGAAGGTCGCCAATTATCAGGAGGTCATTTTTGCCGATTATCTTGCCCAGCAGACCGAAACCGAAATGAGTCTGGTCATCAGTCTCAGTTTGAAAAATCTGTTTGGCATCCTGTTTTCTGCCGGAAAAACGTTTCTTGTAAACTTTATCAAAAATAAATAATTCATTCAGTAAGGAGAGATTCTGATGAAAGAGACGCCCGTAAACAAAATTATGGAAAATACGCTTGAAAAAATGCGCCAGATGGTAGATGTCAGCACGATCATCGGGGAACCGATGGTGACCGGCGATGTAACGCTGATCCCGGTCTCAAAAGTGACGTACGGCTTTACCTCCGGCGGTACCGACCTGCCCTCCAAGCAGAACGCCGAACTGTTCGGCGGCGGTGGCGGCGGCGGCATCACGATTTCGCCGGTCGCTTTTATCGTCATCCAGGACGGCCGCGTGCGCATGATGCAGATCAACAACTACACCAGCTCTGCAGACCGTGCCGTGTCGATGATCCCCGAACTGATCGACAAGCTGTCTGATCTGCTTTCTTCCGGCAAAGAGGAAAAGGCGACTGCCGATGCGCAGGACGCGCCGGCTGACGCTGAAAAATAAGGATAACTAAAATCACCCGCACATATGTATATGTGGGTGATTTTTTTGCTGAGAAAATGGATTTGTACGCTGCTGTGTGCCGTTTTGTTTTGCTGTTTTGCGGCGCCGCAGCCGGCTTTTTCGGCTGAACTGCACGACAGTGCGGCAGCCTGCGTTGTGGTGGATGCAGCGGATGGTGAGATCGTTTACGGTCACGACGCGTATGCCCGGCGTTCCATGGCGTCCACAACAAAGATTATGACCTGCCTGCTCGCCTGCGAAAGCGGCCGGCTGGGGGAAACGGTCAAAATCACAAAGGCCATGCTGACGAGCGAGGGCAGCAGCGCCGGTTTGAAGGCTGGCGACACAGTCACGCTGCACGATCTGGTCGTGGCCATGCTGCTTGCTTCGGGCAATGACGCGGCTGACGCGGCTGCCATCTATTTGGCCGGCAGCATCGAGGCGTTTGCCGAGCAGATGAACGCGCGCGCTGCGCTGATCGGTATGCACGCGACCACGTTCGTTACGCCGTCCGGGTTAGATGCCGACGAACATATGACCACGGCTTACGACATGGCTCTGCTTACCATGGAAGCGCTCAAAAACCCCGTTTTCGCCTCTCTTTGCAAATTGCAGCGCGCCGACATCACGCTTGGCGGTGAAAAGGTCACGCTTTATAACCACAATAAGCTGCTTTCGCAGATTGAAGGCTGCAGCGGCGTTAAAACGGGTTATACTAAAAAGAGCGGACGCTGCCTGGTCACGTCTGTTACGCGCGGCCATGTAACGCTTATTTGCGTTACGCTGAACGATCCGGACGACTGGCAGGACCATACCGGTCTTTACGATTTCTGCTTTGAACAGTATAAAACGGTCAAAGTAGAAGAAAGTTTTTCTGTGAACGTGGTGGGCGGCGCAGTTGACAGCGTTTTGTGCGTCTACAGCGGCGAAGTCTGCGTTCGTGATCCCCAGCAGCTGGAAATACGTTTGTATTATTACCCGTTTCTTTACGCGCCGGTCAAAAAAGGGGATGCAATCGGAACGGTTTTGTGCTATGATAACGGTAACCAAATTATGGAATTGAAAATTACGGCAGGAGAAAGTGTAAATTATGTCCGGTAAATTCGATGTGCGCCTGCAAAAATTCATGGCGGACTGCGGCGTTGCGTCGCGCAGAAAATGCGAGGAACTGATTCAAAACGGCAAGGTGCGTGTCAACGGCCACCCGGCGCGCCTTGGCGACAAGGTAGACCCGAAAAAAGACGTGGTCACGCTGCGCGGCAAGCGCTTGGTGGCTTCCGGTTCGTCCGGCCCGGTTTATCTGATGCTCAATAAGCCGCGCGGCTATGTGACCACGGTGCACGATGAGTTTGGCCGCAAAACGGTGATGGATCTTGTGGCGGATGTGCCTGCGCGCATCTATCCCGTCGGCAGGCTGGACCGTGACTCGGAGGGCCTTTTGCTGATGACGAATGACGGTGATTTTGCTAATGCCATCACGCACCCACGGCATCATTTTGCAAAAGTCTACCGCGTTACGGTGCGCCAGCGCGTTTCAGACGAGGTGCTTGACCAAATGCGCGGCGGCATGGAACTGGAAGAGTATAAAACGCAGCCGTGTTCGGTGAGCGTTCTGCAAAGCGAAGCGCAGCGCACCGTGCTGGAATTTGTGATCTATGAGGGCAAAAACCGGCAGATCCGCCGCATGTGCGAAGCGGCCGGGCTGGAGGTCGCACGCCTGAAGCGCTGTCTCTTATACACATCTGACGCTGCCGACGACTTAATAGGTGTAGATC
>URDW01000123.1 GCA_900546735.1 uncultured Oscillospiraceae bacterium | reverse complement strand
GAAAAGAACATTCCGCTTGTAATCGGTACAACGGGTTATTCGGATGAACAAAAAGAAGCGATCCGCGCCGCATCTGAAAACACGGCCGTGTTCTTTACCTACAATATGAGCCTTGGTATTAATCTTTTGGCCGAACTGGCCAAGACGGCCGCAAAGATTCTGGGCAGCGATTTTGATATTGAAATCATTGAAAAGCACCATAACCAAAAGATCGACGCTCCGAGCGGTACGGCACTGATGCTGGCGGATGCGATCTGCGAGGTGGAGGACCACCCGATGCATTACGAATACGACCGCCACGCCAAGCGCCAGAAACGCACCAAAGACGAAATCGGCCTGCATGCCGTGCGCGGCGGCACGATCGTCGGTGAACATGAAATCATTTTTGCCGGCCGTGATGAGATCATCACCCTTTCCCATTCGGCACGCAGCAAAGAACTGTTTGCCGTAGGCGCCGTAAACGCAGCCATGTTCATGTGCGGCAAACCGGCCGGTCTTTACTCCATGAAGGATTTGATCGGTTAACCAAAAACAGAATGCAAGATAGCGTGATTTCTGGGGTCTATCTTTGCCAAAAACATTTTGTTCTTAGGGTTAATAAGTATCGAACTTTTCCTAAAATCTATAGAAAAGCACCATCTGAGGAAAATTCAGATGGTGCTTTTTGTACACAGTATTAAAAAGATTTTATTTGATTTATGATGAAGTCCAGATTTGATTCCACCGGGTTCATCCCATCTACTTTAATAACAGGGCAATTTAATTTACCAAGCTGTTTTTCAACTGTATTTTTTCCTCTGGATGCAGCAAATCCAAAAAATGCTTCTTCCTCTTCATACAAATCTCCGCCGGGCAGGATTCTGCTGCCAAATTTTTGAAATGAACGGTTTTTGACTCTTTGTAACCGGATGTCCTTGGGAACGTCGATCCATATAGCATACTGAATAAAGGGATAAAACTTCTCGCCATAATCCCCTTTTACAGAAGCAAGGACAAAATTTTCATGCGCTTGCATTTTATGAAACAGCCGTTTCTCAGCCTCTTCGTGCGTACAGGGAGAAGCGTAAATATAATCGGAATCTGTTTTAGAAAAATAGAGTTCTTCATCGTCTATAAAATAAAAATGCAGTTTCTCAGCAAGTGCTTTTCCCAGCGTGCTCTTTCCGGCGCCGTTCAAACCGCAAACCAGAATACCTGTTCCCATATTCACAGCCCTTACAGTCACTCAACAGAAGCGGCAAAAGCATCACGAATGGTGCGCACCGGGATCAGATCGGCCTGTTTTTTCAGTTCAGTCGGCAGGGATTTATAGTTGTGAAACGGAATGACGCAGTGCTCAAACCCAAGGCGCACCGCCTCGTGCACACGCTGTTCACAGTTGTGTACGGCGCGTATCTCTCCAGCCAGGCCGATTTCACCGAATGCGATCAGCTTGTCGTTTACAACCTGATCTTTCAGCGAAGAAACAAGCGCCAAAGCAACCGTTAAATCAACGGCCGGCTCGTCCAGATATAATCCGCCAACGACATTTATGTAGCAGTCGGTATTGTTAAAGAAATAACCGGCGCGTTTTTCCAAAACGGCGATCAGCATGTTCATGCGGTTATAGTCAAAGCCGGTGCTCATACGCCGCGGTGTGCCAAAGCCGGTGGCGGCCACCAAACCCTGTACCTCCGCCAGAATCGGACGTGAACCCTCCATGACGCAGGCCACACAGGTGCCGCTTGTGTTTTTCGGCCGGCCGGAAATCATCATGAGCGAAGGGTTTTCCACTTCTTTCAGGCCGTGCTCCCCCATCTCAAACACACCTATTTCGTTGGTTGAACCAAAGCGGTTTTTTACCGCGCGCAAAATACGGTAGGCGTGGTTGCGCTCGCCTTCAAAGTAAAGCACTGTGTCTACAATGTGTTCCAGAACTTTCGGCCCTGCGATGGCACCGTCTTTGTTGACATGGCCGACGATAAAAATCGGGATCGAAAGGCTTTTGGCCGTGTGCATAAACAAGTTGGTCGATTCGCGCACCTGCGTAACACTGCCGGCCGAAGACGCCACCTGGTCGTAAACCATCGTTTGAATAGAGTCAATAATGACAACAGCCGGCTTTTCGGCCTGAATGGCCTGAATGATGGACGAAACATCGTTTTGCGCATAGATATACAGCTTGTCTGCATGCACGCCAAGACGGTCAGCACGCAGCTTGATCTGGTGCGCCGACTCCTCCCCGCTGACGTACAGGATTTTTTCCTGACTGCCGAGCGTTGCGCACATCTGCAGCAAAATGGTGGATTTTCCGATGCCGGGATCGCCGCTCAAAAGGGAAATACTGCCGTTTACAATACCGCCGCCGAGCACACGGTCAAATTCACGGATACCGGTCGATATACGCACATTCTGCTCACCCGAGATGTCGCTTAAACGCTGGACCGATTCGCCCGCCAGCGCGGCCACGGACTGCTTTGCTTCGCTTTTTACCGTCTCTTCAAATGTGTTCCATTCGCCGCAGGACGGGCACCTGCCGAGCCACTTAACGCTTTCATAGCCGCAGGCACGGCACACATAAATGTTTTTATTTTTCGCCAATTTGAACGCCCCATTCTAAAATTCCGACACCGATCACACAAGCCAGCAGACGCTGGTAACGCGGGTCTTTTAAATGATTGTTTTCAGCATAGTTGCTCATAAAACCGCACTCTACCATAACAGACGGCGCTTCGGCGCGGTAAAGGATATAGTAGCTGTCGTCGCTTTCTTTTGTAACGCGCGTGTTGCCGCTTTGCAGGAATTTCCGGTTGAGCAGCTGGATGGAATCGGCCAGGAGCGGGCTTTCCTCGTCATTCGGCGAATAAAAAACCTGCAGCCCCCACTCGCTTTCATCGGTAAAGTGATTTTGGTGGATCGAAACGAGCGCTGCATTTTCGACCGCATTGATCCTTTCCAGGCGCGTATACAAATCAGAATGATCCCGGCTTTCGTCCGGGTCATAGACCTGTTCGTCTGTATCGCGCAGCATCACGCTCTGCAGGCCAAGCACACGCACAAAGTCATAAAGCGCAAGCGCTATGGAAAGATTAATGTCCTTTTCCAGCGTACCGTCCGCCGCGACAGTGCCGGCGTCACGGCCGCCGTGCCCGGCGTCGATCACGATCGTATAATAGCTGTGCAGAACCGTGTCAGAAGTCATGGAGGCGTGTTCCAGCCCGTAATTCATGCTCAAACACGCTACAAACGTAAACACAACGACCAGCAAAATGATCTTGGCTTTCTTCATGGAATCACCAAATCATTATATGCCTTTATTATACTGGAATATCCGGCGCCGCACAACAATTTATTGCTTTTTTATTTTGAAAAAGCTATAATCAAACCAGGGAGTGATACAGATGCAGATCGTAAATTTAGACGCATATACGACCAACCCGGGCGATCTTTCCTGGAAAGCACTGGAAAAATTCGGAACGCTTACCACCTATGCACGCACAGAACCTGAGGAAATTGTGCCGCGCGCAAAAGACGCTGAAATTCTGTTGGTCAACAAAACCGTAATTACCAAACAGATATTGGACCAGCTGCCAAAACTGAAATACATTGGCCTGCAGTCCACTGGCTACAATGTAATCGATTGCCAGGCCGCCAAAGAAAAAGGCATTACCGTGTGCAACATTCCCTCTTACTCTACAGACGGTGTTGCGCAGCTGGTTTTTGCTTTTATCCTGGAAATTGCAGACGGCGTTGCCCTGCATAACCGCGCCGTTAAAGACGGCGAGTGGAGCAGCTGCCCTGACTTCTGCTTTACAAAAACGCAGATATTTGAACTGCGCGGCAAATCGATCGGTATTATCGGCTTTGGCAGCATCGGCCGCCGTGTGGCAGAGATCGCCGAAGCATTCGGCATGCAGGTGCTCGCCTACGCACCGCGCCCAAAAGAAAAAGGCGCACTGCAGACTCTGCGCTTTGTGGAACTGGATGAACTGCTGCGCACGGCGGACATCGTCACTTGCCACTGTCCGCTGACACCGGAAACAGAAAACCTGATCAATGCGCAAAACATTGCCAAAATGAAAAAAAGCGCGATTCTGATCAACACTTCGCGCGGACCGGTCGTGGATGAACAGGCTTTGGCCGATGCTTTGAACAGCAGCCGTATCGCCGCAGCCGGCCTGGACGTGCTGAAAAAAGAACCGAGCGACCCGAAAAATCCGCTGCTGAGCGCAAAAAATTGTTACATTACGCCGCATATTGCCTGGGCAGCTGTAGAAACGCGCAGGCGTTTGATCGACATTTTAGTAAAGAACATAGAATGCTATTTAAACGGTGCGCCGCAAAATGTGGTAAATCCATAAATCGCTGTAAAAAAGAGCCGCAGACGCGGCTCTTTACTTTTTGTCATTTTCTTGGTTTTCTTTACCGGACTTGGAGAATGAAATTTTATTTTCAGTGCCCCTGAATATGCGGCGAATATTTTCGGCATGTTTGGCTATGACGATAACGGCAAACAGCACAGCGATCAGTGTAAGCAGCCAGCTGCGGTGAAATGCGTAAGTCAAAACCGGGTAAAGCACAGCCATAATAATGGAACCAAGCGATACCCAGCGCGTGATCGCCACTGTAATGATAAATATAGCCAAAAGGATCAGACCGATACGCCAGTCGATCAAAAGCACCATACCGCCGGCTGTTGCCACGCCCTTGCCGCCTTTGAATTTAAAATAGACCGGAAAAATGTGGCCAAGCACACAGAAAAAGCCTGCAAAAGACTTTATAAGCGCACTGTTTTCCTGAAAAAGCGCCCGGCCGAATATCAGCACGGCAATGCCGATGGCGACCGCCACTTTCAGCATATCGCCAAGCATCGTCAGCGCGGCATACTTTTTGCCGTAAGTACGCAGCATGTTGGTAGAGCCGGCGTTGCCGCTGCCGGATTCACGAATATCGTGTTTTTCTAAACGGCGGCTCAAAAGGATGGAAAAGTTTACGCTGCCAAGCAGATAAGAGATAACAGCCACACATACAGCCTGCAGGATCAGTCCAGTGTTCATCGTTTGTTCTTCCCTTCTGAACGCTCACGGATCACGAATTTGACCGGCGTGCCTTCAAGTCCAAATACTTCACGGATCTGGTTTTCCAAATAACGCTGGTAAGAAAAGTGAAACAACTCTGCATTGTTGACAAAGCAGACAAATGTCGGCGGCCGCGTGGATGCCTGCGTCATGTAATAGATCTTCAGTCGGCGTCCCTTATCGGTCGGCGGCTGCACGCGCGCCGTCGCATGTGCCAGAATGGTGTTCAGATTGCCGGTGGAAATGCGAATCGAATTCTGGTCGTCTACAAACTTGATAAGCTTCATCAGCCGGTCGATACGTTGCCCGGTTTTTGCAGAAATAAAGATGATGGGCGCATAGCTCATGAAGCTGAAATCCTGCATCAGTTCCCGGCGGAATGTATCCATCGTTTTTCCGTCTTTTTCAACGGCGTCCCATTTATTAACAGCGATGATGCACGCTTTGCCGTTTTCACAGGCGATGCCCGCCACCTTGGAATCCTGTTCCGTAAAGCCCTCTGTTGCATCGATCATGATGACGCAGACTGTGGCGCGCTCCACGGCCATTTTGGCGCGGATGATGGAATATTTCTCTATAGAATCCGAAACGCGGCTGCGGCGGCGTATGCCGGCCGTATCAATGAATACGAATCGGCCGTCCTCATTTTCCACCTCTGTGTCGATCGAATCGCGCGTGGTACCGGCAATATCGGATACGATCACCCGCTCCTGGCCGCAGATACGGTTGATAAGCGAGGATTTGCCGGCGTTCGGCTTGCCGATCACAGCTACACGGATCGCGTCGTCCTCTTCCTCTTCTTCGGAGGATTCCGGCAGATATTTCAGCACTTCATCCAGCAGATCGCCGGTACCGTGGCCGTGGGCAGCAGAGACCGGAAACGGGTCGCCGAGACCAAGGTTATAAAATTCATAAAAAGCTGGGTCAGGTTCGCCGATCGAGTCACACTTGTTAACAC
>URDW01000122.1 GCA_900546735.1 uncultured Oscillospiraceae bacterium | reverse complement strand
TCTACACCTATTAAGTCGTCGGCAGCGTCAGATGTGTATAAGAGACAGGTTTACCTCTGACCACGGCGAAATGTTCGGTGCGCAGGGGCGCCATGCCAAAAATATTTTTTACGACGAATCCATCCGCGTGCCGTTTTTGATCAAATGGGGCAATAAGCTGCCGTGCGTGCGCAACCAGACCCCGTTTGGCACAGTGGACATTATGCCCACCCTACTGGCCATGCTGGGGCTTGCCGCGCCCGAAAGCGCACAGGGGCGCGATTTGAGCCAAAGCATTTTGACCGGGCAGTTCACCAAAAACGACTGCCTGCTGATGGGCACGGGGCCAACGGCCATTTACGGCAACGGCACGGAATGGCGCGGCCTGCGCACCGAGCGCTACACATACGCCGTTTATAAGGCCGGCAAGCAAGCGTTTTTGTTTGACAACGCCGAAGACCCTTACCAAACCAAAAACCGCATCCACGACCCGGCCTGCGCCGCACTGGCTGACCGGCTGCGTAACGAAATGCACCGCCAGATGGACGCCATCGGCGACCGGTTTTGCTGGAACAGCTACTACCGCCGCCACTGGGTCAAAAAACGATGCATCCAGATCACCAGCGGAGAAAGGAATACAAAATGATTTGTAAAAAAAGAATTGCCGCCGTTTTGGCCGCGCTGCTTTGCCTGAGCCTGTTTACCGCCTGCTCCGGCAAAGAAGAAAGCAAACAAACAGAAAGCCAAACAGCTGCGCCGACCGAAGAGCAGACAGAGCCGTTCACACAGCAAACAGATGAAGTGCCGTTAAAAGGCGTAGAGTTCCAAAGCTTTACATGCACCGGCGAAAATTTTTGCTCAACTACATCAAACGGAGAGCTTACAGCACCGGACGGCACAAAGTTCGAAGTGCACCGCACATCGGTAAGTGAGACCGCAGCCACCTTTACCATCACAGTTGCTGATGCAAACGGTGAAACCGAGATCTTCAACTCTGCCTACTATGATTACAGTGACTATTACTATTACGGGCCGCGTTTACAGGCTTTTTCAGACGGCCAGCTTTATTTTGACCTAAACGACCACCTTTACCGTATTGCCATAGAAACAGACGAAGCCGGCGCGATTGTCAGCAGCGATGTGTATTTGGTGAGTGAAAAATATGTTGCGCCTGTAAAGGCAGAAAAAAACCGTCTGATTTTAAAAGGCAGCAATGCGTATGACAGGGATGGAAGCGGCTATGAGGCGCTGGATACAATGACCGGGGAAATAGAAGCCGTCGTTTATAACCTGAAAATAGACAGCGAGCTTGTTCAGACAGCCGTTTCCGGCAAAAAAGCTGTACAAATTGCGCAAGAAGCCATGTATGACCCGGAAAACCATACGGACAAAAGCGAGACTTTCCTTGAATCGCTTGGCGAGCCGGAAAGTTATTCGCTGGTAAACGGCTTTCCGCAGCTGATACAGGATCCCGACCTCACGTCTTTGCATTTGATCCGCGAATATTTTCCCGCCTATGCCTGGCATGTGCGGCTTGAGGGCATTTATATGGTGGATATGTTTATCAATGCCGAAACGGGAGAAGTCTGCGGCGCCAATATCGATCTGCGCAACTAAATACATGCGTGCATCGCTGTAAAAAATAAAGAGAAAAATCTATTACCATAAAAGCAGAAGAAAGTCCATGATTATTTTCACGGACTTCCTTCTGCTTAAATTTTTGTAAGTTGCGCAAATAACAGATATGTCTTTTCACAAATTTTGGAATCGGTAATGGCCTGAATGGTGTACCTGCATACCGGTAACATTTGGCAAATCGGCTCTGTTGATTTTACCGTATGGTACTCACAAATACGCCCTTTCGCAATATCCAAAAGCGCCAATTCTTCCGGAAATTCTACGGTTTTGTCATTTAAAATTTCACACAAGTAGTATTCCTTGCATTTCGGATTTTGCACCCAAACCAAATCACCGCGCCGCATATTCGTTAACGCTTGATATGCACGATCAAAAGCCTGATTTTCACCAGAACAGACGCCATACCAACCAATAGCAATGATGTTGTGCTGCTTGCAAACCTGAAATTTCACATCAGAAAACTTATCGGGATTGCACATCCTGTTATCTTTTAAATGCATAAACCACACATGCCGCGTCATCTATGACCTCCAATTAATTTTAATTTCCTAATATTTATTCTGTTTCCAAAAGAATATTACCATCTTTGTCTATAACTGTATATCCACCAACACCCTGAATATTCCCAAATTCAGCATTGCTATCTATAACACCACTCCAACAAACCACATAATTATCATTTACGATCTGTAGCTGCGTCCATTCATCTGCTCCGTCATATTTTCCATCCACTCTCCAGGTTATATTGCCGTTGTAATCAACTTTCATGAACATATCCTTGGCTTTATCACCAACCAAAAGGACACCGTCTGTATCCATAAATACTTTACATTTACTCCCAACCAATACAGGTTCAATTCGATCTTGACCATCATCTGTATCAATAAAGTACAAATCGTTATCGGCAACAAGTGCAATAGTTTCCATTGTGTAATCCATTGGGATACTTTCTACGTTATCAAACTCCCGGCTCCACACTTTTACCAAGTCTTTGTCATAATATTCCAAATACAAGTGTTTTAGCTCAGGCTCATAATACATGATAATAAAATGTTCCAAATCTGCAGCAATATATAAAGTGTATGTACCGCTGGAATCCGATTCATAGTTTCTTAAATCGCTGACATAGCCCGTATTCCTGTTAAATACAAAAGTATCAAAATCACTGACAGATTGGTTATCGAGAGTAACCAGATAGCTTGGCTCTGCAATATGAAAGCCTGCTGATGACTGTTCTTTAATTTTTACATTCTCACCAAATATAGCTTTGGCAACAGCACTAATAGTGTCATAGTCGAATTTTAAAGCAATATTGTGTTCAGCATCAAAATAATTGTTGATGCTAAATGCACTAATTGTAGGCAACGAATACGACGTGCCATCAATGTCATAAGATTCTACGTTTACATATCTGCCATATATCGTAACTGCATCGTTTTCAATAACTCTTTTGGAGGTTTGCTGCCCATTGACAACAAACAATGGATCCACCGTACTATCTTCATAGGGAACCACATCATCATAATCTGGATGATAGCCTCCTTCTCGCACAAGCGCTGAAAATTCCGTATCTGTCGATTGCAAAACTTTTACAACTTTACCGGTTATTTTTACTTGCGCACCTTTAAACACATCCGGATATCTTTGCATATCTTCTACACTAGCTTCAAAATAATTGTTATCAAAGTATTTAATAACTTCTTTTTGTGCATCTGTTAAATTTAAGTCCTGATTATCAACCGACATATTTGCAAAGCTGATGACAGGCTGATTTTCTTTTTCACTAACCGAAACCGACTTGTCATCGGAAGAAGACGTATCACCACCTTGACTACAACCCGTTACAATAAAAGCCATGGCCACTGCCATAATAAAAGCCAACCATTTTGTAAATACCTTTGCACGCACCATTACAACATCTCCTCAATACGACTTAATCCTGCTTTTTTATCAAAAAGCGGGCTATTTATAGTCATATAGTATCATATATAGCCCTATTTGTCAATGCGTAAATACTATAATTCATTGTAGAGAAGCGCAAAGAATATACACTGGAGGGCAGATATATGGACACTTATCAAGCTGTTAAAAACAGGATTTTACAACTTTGTGAACAAAAAGGCATGTCCATCTATAAGCTTTCCATGGAATCTGCGGTCTCCCCTTCTTCCATTAAAAACATTTTATACGGCAAGAGTAAAAATCCGGGCGTTGTAACTATCAAAATGCTGTGTGACGGCTTTGGCATTACACTCACGGATTTTTTTGACACAGATGAATTTCGTGATTTGCAACAACACATTAAATAAAGACTGAAAATCAAAGGAGTATTATGATACGGATTTTATTTGTCTGCCTGGGCAACATCTGCCGCTCGCCAATGGCGGAGGTCGTTTTGCGCGACATGGTGCGCGCACAGGGAAAAGAAAGCGAATTTTTTATCGCATCGGCCGCCACGAGCCGGGAAGAGATCGGCAACCCGATCTACACGCCGGCGCGGCGCGAACTGGAAAGGCGCGGCCACAAAAAATTTGATCACCGCGCTGTGCAGCTGCAAAAAGCCGATTACGACCGGTTCGACCTGGTGCTCGGCATGGAGGAAAGCAACATTCGAAACATACTGCGCATTTTCGGCGGCGACCCGGCGCACAAGGTGCACCGGCTGCTGGCCTTTACGCCGGACGGCGGCGACATTGACGACCCCTGGTACACCGGCGACAAAGTGCTGATTTTACGTCAGGAAACGCTGAACCACAGCGGCGAGATTGGCGCCGTGCTGTATGGCAGCGAACTGGCCACGCTCAAGCGCGTGGAATATGTGGCCGGTGAAGATTGGATGAAGCTTGTACCCGTCAACCCGAATTATCCCCCGAAAACGATCACCGGCGCAGATCTTGAAGAATGCCATATAATCGGCATACCAAAGCTGGTCGTGCGGGAAGTGAAATGAATTGTATAAAATCATGGAGAATGTTTTATGAAAATTTCGGATATTTTTAAAATTGATGCAATCAAAGAAGAAAACGAAAAATTAAAACAATCTGTTTCTGACCTTCAAAACAAGCTGGAAGAATACGGGTATACAGAATATAGTCAGGCAAAAATCGAAATCGATAAACTCAACGCAGAAATTTCTGAATACAACCAAACCATCTCCATTTTAAAACAGCATATTGATGAACTTTCTGATAAGCAAGAAAAAAACGATAAGCGGTTAAAAACAACTCAAAATAAGCTGAATGCATGTAAGGAACTTTATGAAAGCGTCACTTACTCTATTAACAACTTCCTCTATTTTTCTCCAGAATTAGAGCGATGCCAGCTGCCATCTTATGATAAAGAGCAGTTAGACTCCCTTTGCCCGTCCGTTATTCTAAAACTGCATCATATGGATGTTAAGGATCTGCGCAAGGCATATCGAGAAAACGAAAAGCAGATCCAAAAGGTGCTTGAGCAATATGCAGCGCGATACACCACAAAAGCCAACAAGACAATCTATTCTTTAATGGTCATCGCCCTACAAGCCGAACTCCAAAACATTTTATATAATTTAAAGTATGAAAAGCTCGACAATGCCATTGATCAGGTGAAAACCGTTACGGCCAAATATCTTGCAATCGCCAGTGATGGCAACCAAAGCATCGCCGGAACGATCACAAAATTTGTCGGCGAAATCGAGTATCTGTTTATCAACGCCGTAAAAATCGAGTACAACTACTATGTCAAAAAAGAACAGGCGCGTCAGGAACAGCTGGCTATACGCCAACAAATGCGGCAAGAAGCTGAAGAGCGAAAGGCCTTAGAAGCCGAGCGCAAGAAAGTAGAAGAAGAAGAGTCAAAGTATGCAGCTCAAATCAGCGCACTTAAACAACAGCTTACAGAGGCTGCAGAAGCAGAAACACAAACACTGCAGAAACGCATTCTTGAACTTGAGACACAACTCGCAGCAGTAACCGTAAAAAAAGAAGATATTATCAATCTGCAAAACGGAAAAGCTGGTAATGTATATATCATCAGCAACCTCGGGTCATTTGGTGATAAAATGTTTAAAATCGGTATGACTAGACGATTGGATCCACAAGACCGTGTCAATGAACTTGGTGATGCCAGTGTGCCGTTCAAATTCGACGTACACAGTTTCATCTTCTCTGAAGATGCTGTAGGCCTTGAAAATGCACTGCATGAACGCCTAAACGAAAAGCGTGTAAATAAAGTCAACCGCCGTAAGGAGTTTTTCTATTCTACAGTTGACGAACTGGAAGCACTGGTAAATGAAATAGACCCGACTGCCGAATTTAATAAAACCATGATGGCAGAAGACTTCAGACAATCACTGTCATCTGATGAACTGTATACAACAGTTGAAACAGATGATAGAGAATACGAAGGCCTATGCAAAAATCCCCCTTTGGATTGGGGTGGATGAAGAAGGAGGCCGGGTGGCCCGCCTTGGCAATGCCGGCATTGGCG
>URDW01000121.1 GCA_900546735.1 uncultured Oscillospiraceae bacterium | reverse complement strand
AAGAGACAGGTATTATATATATAGAAAGCCACTTTGTCAAGAGAAAAAATAAAAAAGAGGGCAAAAAGCCCTCTTCTTAAAGATTATGGATTTAAAGTTCTTCGCAGTAATCGAAGATTTCGACAGGAAGATCTTCCTTGTCGCAGGAAATGGTGAAATAAAAACATACGTCTGTCGCTTCGGAAAGCTCGGAAAGCATTTCGAAAAACTGCGGCAGCTTATCATAATCTCTCCCGACAATTTTGAAAGTGGCGTCAACCAGGATCTCGGTCACGTCGTAATTGCCGGCACAAATACCGGCCAGAAAACCGTAAAATGCCTTATGGCCTTTGATATTATAGCTTTCGGTTTCAAGAAGACGTGCCTTTGAGGAAATGTCGTAAGTCAGCTTCGGTTCGTTTTCAATGCAAACCACGTTGCCGCTGGACGTTTCCACACAGGAATTTACAAGATCGATGAGTTTTTTTGTTTTCCCAGATCCCTTATTGCCGATAATGAGTTTAATCATTGATATTCCTCCATTGATTGAGAGATTTTTATTTTCAATATTATCATATCATAGATTAAGCTGCTTTTCAAGATTTTCTTTTTCACTTTCGTAACCGGGTTTGCCAAGAAGCGCAAACATGTTTTTCTTGTAGCTTTCCACACCGGGCTGGTTGAACGGGTTAATGCCGAGAATATAGCCAGAGATCGCGCAAGTCTTTTCAAAGAAATAAATCAGATAACCGATCTCATGAGCGCTGATCTCGGGCACTTCCAGCACCAGATTGCCGACGCCGCCGGCCGTATGTGCAAGCAGCGTGCCCTGAAACGCTTTTTCGTTTACGAAGCTCATCGGCTTGCCAGCCAGGAAATTCAGGCCGTCTGCATTGGTTGCCTCTTCTTCAATAATGAAATCATCAAGCCCTTTTTGGAAACGAATGACGGTTTCGAACATCAGGCTTGCGCCGCTCTCCTGAATATACTGGCCAACGGAATGCAGGTCTGTGGAGAAGATGCAGGACACCGGGTAAAGTCCCTTGCCGTCCTTACCCTCGCTCTCGGCAAAGAGCTGTTTGAGCCATTCGTTCATCATGGTGAAGCACGGTTCGTAAGAAACAAAGCACTCCAGGCGCTTGCCTTTTTCGTAAAAACAGTTGCGCACCGCAGCGTATTTAAGCGCCGGGTTCGTATCGACCGATTTGTCACAAAGGGCTTTTTGCGCCTCACGCGCACCGGCCATCAGCGCATCAATGTCAATGCCGGCAACGGCGATCGGCAGCAGACCGACTGCGGTCAGCACAGAATAACGGCCGCCGACATCATCCGGCACAACAAACGTTTCATAACCCATTTCGTCAGAAAGCTCTTTCAGCGTGCCGCGCGCCTTGTCGGTGGTGGAGAAAATGCGTTTTGCCGCCTCTTCTTTCGAATATTTTTCGTAAAGCATATCTCTGAAAATACGAAATGCGATCGCCGGCTCTGTCGTTGTGCCGCTTTTGGAGATCACATTGATGCAGATATCTTTGCCGGCACAGATCGCCTTCAATTCTGTGATCATGGACGGGCTCAGAGAATTGCCGATGAAGTAGATTTGCGGCGTATCTTTGGCCAGTGCATTGTAGTTTTGCGATTTCAGCGCTTCGATAACGGCACGCGCGCCAAGGTATGAGCCGCCGATGCCGATCACGATCAGTACATCGCAGTTTTCACGGATGTATGCCGCTGCTTTTTTGATGCGGGCAAACTCTTCTTTATCGTAATTTTCAGGCAGATCGACCCAGCCCAAAAAATCCGAACCGGCGCCGCTCTTATTGTGCAGCGTTTCCAGCGCCGCAACTGCTTTCGGTTCCATAGCCTTTATGTCCTGGGCAGAGACGACCGCCTCACTGAATTTAGAATTGAATTGAACAGACATTTGTTTTCCTCTTTTCTTATGCAAGATGCGAATACAATATTACAATATCTGCAATTAAAATTCAAGACATAAATTCAAGATACAAAATGAAAATAAACAAATTAGGCTATCT
Source organism: uncultured Oscillospiraceae bacterium (assembly GCA_900546735.1). Lineage (GTDB taxonomy): Bacteria > Bacillota > Clostridia > Oscillospirales > Acutalibacteraceae > Scybalenecus > Scybalenecus merdavium. The sequence goes on along the minus strand of URDW01000121.1, from coordinate 4,344 downwards.
GCCCATAAAGCATAAAAGTTTCAGCCAAATATATTTTATGCTGATTTTTCCAATATCTGATTGCGCGACCAAATCGATTTTAGCGATCTCGTCTCCATCTTCCGACGCAAAGGTCACACTGCCGAGCACATCCCCTTTCTTGACAGGCGCTTCCACCTGCGTTTTTATGCTGTAACTCGCCTGCACGTCTGTGTTCGATGCATCGACCAATAATTTTTGCAGGCCGCTTGCCGCAGGTACCGTCTCTTTTTGAATGCCGCCTTTTACTTTTACGGAAGTGATCTGTGCTTCATCGATCTCAGGCGAGATGACTTTATAGTTGGCAAAGCCGTAATCGAGCAGCGAGGCGGCGGCGTCAAAACGTGCCTCGCTTGTTTCACAGCCAAGCACGACTGCACAAAGCCCCATGCCGTCGCGCGTCGCCGTTGCGCTTAAGCAGAAACCGGCTGCGCTCGTGGTGCCGGTCTTCAGTCCGGTAATGCCGTTATAGCTGTTGACAAGCTTATTGGTATTGGCCAGTTCCGTCTCCCCGTCGCGCAGATAATCGAGCCACACGGTCGAGTACTCCCGGATCAGCGGATGCGCGATCAGTTCTTTAGACATAAAAGCAAGATCGTAGGCGCAGGAGTAATGGTTTGTAATGGTGTCGTCCAGTCCCGTGCAGTTTTCAAAATTGGAATTTTCCAAACCGAGCGACGCCACTTTTTCATTCATCATTTTGACAAACGCCTGCTCTGAACCGGCAATATATTCGCCCAGTGCCGCACATGCGTCGTTCGCGCTTGCAATTACGGTCGCTTTGAGCAGTTCGTCAACCGTCATCACCTCGCCGACCTCCAGCCAAATCTGCGAACCGCCCTTTTCCACCGCTGCTTCACTTGCCGTGACCTCGTCCTCCAGCGAAATGCGCCCGCTTTCTATAGCGTCCATAATGACCAGAAGACTGGCGATTTTTGTAACAGACGCCGGCGACTGCTTTTCATACTCATTCTGTGCATAAAGCACATCGCCGGTATCCGTGCAGATCAGAATTGCCGAGCGTGCATCCACCTGTATTTTGCTGTCAGAAGCGCTGCTTTTGGCATCTGCCGTCTGCGGTTCATCCGCATCAGCCGCCAATGCGACAGATACATGGCTGAACAGGAAAACCAGACATAGCAGAAGTGATACGATATTTCGACGTAGCTGCATATGGACCCCTCCGTTGCAGATAAGTATTGGTTGCGAAAAGGAATATGTTTTGTTATAATGGTGAAAATTGAGGTGGATTATGAAAGCTGCATTTTATACGCTTGGCTGCAAGGTCAACCAGTGTGAAACCGAATATATGACCGAACTGCTGCAAAAGGCTGGCTACGAGATCGTTGCGCCGTCGCAGGACGCAGATGTATACATCGTCAATTCCTGCACGGTCACGGCAACGGCCGACCAGAAAACACGCCAGCATGTTCGGAAATTCAAGCGCGCGCACCCGAACAGTGTGATCGTTTTGACCGGATGCATGCCGCAAGCCTATGCGGACAGCGCCGACAAGCTGCCGGAGGCCGACATTGTGATCAGCAATAAAAGCAACGCCAAGCTTACTGCGTACCTGCAGGCTTATTTTGCCTCTTGCCGGCGCGTGGTGGAAATTGACCGCCACCAAGCCGGTGATCCGTTTGCAGAATGCTCCATCACTTCCTTCTCCGGCAGAATTCGCGCGTTTGTAAAGATCGAAGACGGCTGCAACCGGTTCTGCTCTTACTGTATTATCCCGACGTCACGCGGCCGCGTGCGTTCCAAGTCACCTGAAGACCTGCAAAAGGAGGTAACGGCGCTCGCGCAAAACGGGATCAAAGAGATCGTTCTGGTCGGCATCAACCTTTCGTCCTACGGCAAAGACCAAAACGACCGCTTCACCATTGCCGACGCTGTAAAAATATGTGCCGACGTTCCGCAGATCCGGCGTGTAAGGCTGGGTTCACTGGAGCCTGACCATATGACACCGGAAATTATCGACAAACTTGCCGGAATTGAAAAATTCTGCCCGCAGTTTCACATCTCCTTACAGTCCGGCTGTGACAAAACGCTGAAAGCCATGAACCGCCACTACACGGCTAAAGAGTATGCCCGCCTGTGCAGCAAGCTGCGCGCTGTATTTCCGGCGTGTACATTGACCACCGACGTTATGACCGGTTTTTGCGGCGAAACCGATGCAGATTTTAACGCCTCGCTCGAGTTTGTCAAAAAAATCCGTTTTCATAAAGTACATGTATTTCCCTACTCGGAACGGCCCGGTACCGCCGCCTCGCGTCTGGGCGACGATGTGCCGAAAAGCGTAAAGGAATCGCGAGCCAATCAAATGATCGAGGCTACGGAAGCCATACGCCTTTCTCTGTTTGAGCAGCTGTGCGGCCAAAGTGTTTTTGTGCTTTTTGAACAGTTTAAAGACGGTGTAAACAGCGGTTACACAAGGGGTTACACACCGGTGCATGTGCCAGATACAGAGGATAGGACCGGGCAGATCTGTACGGTAAAGATCACATCTGTCTCACCCGGCGGCATTTGTCTGGGCGAAATACTGGCGTAAATTTTCAGCCTCTTTTTTCTGCTGTTCATTTTCGGGCGCAAAAACGGACGAATACGAAAAAATATAGATGCCCCGCACATTTTCGGAAGCGGCGGCCGCCTTGGCCTGGCGCACAATAACGTCTGTATTGTCCTGAAATTCCGATATGGCTTTGTCATTGTCTGCTGATGCATAATCGTCTTCCTTACCGCTTTTGTAAAGCGGCAGGCCGACATAAAGCGCCGGCTTTTCTGTAATTTCGCACCAGTGCTGCAATGTTTGTTCATACGGCAGGCTTTCATTCAAAAAGCCGTAATAAAGCTGCGGGCAAATATAATCCAGTATATCTCCGGCAGCCCAGCTTTCTACGTCGGCATAAATCGAGTCGCGGCAGTATTCTATATTGCCGCTTGGGCTGATGCCAAACTGCACGGAAGCATTCGCCTGCGAAACCGCTTTCTGGACGGCTTCGACCATAGAGGTGACCGTCTGCCTGCGCCAGTCGTCAAGTGCAAGTTCTCCCCCGCTTTCTTGGTAAGCAGCGTACTCTTTGGCGTCGATCTCCTTTTCAGCGGTCGGGTAAAAATAATCGTCAAAGTGAATGGCATCTATGCTGTAATTTTTAGCGATCTCCGCCGCACCCTTTGCAATCAGCGCCTGCACTTCGGAATTTGCCGGGTTTAGGTAAGCCCCTTTGCCGACACTGTACGCCATATCGGCAAACTGCTGCGGCACCGGGTAGGAATCTGTATTTTGCGAAATTCGGTAAGGATTGATCCACGCTTCTATGCGCAGCCCCGTGGTGTCGGCCACACTGCACAAAACCGATAAAGGGTCAAAGCGCAGCTTGCCATCTTTAAAGCAGTAATGCGAAACCGGGAAATATGCCGAATCATAAAATGCATCGGCACACGGCCGAACCTGAACCGTGACTGTATTAAACCCGAAAGCTTTGACCTTTTCAAAAATTTCCGTCATGCTGTTTTGAAACGCCTGTGCATCTTTTGCGGCATTTGTCCACTCGCCAAGCTCATAATAGGCGATCCAGACAGAGCGGACAAACGCCTGTGATCCATCTGCCGGCTGAGCATTTTGGCGCGTGGTTTCCGGCTGCTCCTTTACCTGGTTTTTTGGCACCAGCACGCACCCGCCGAGCATCTGCAGCAAAACACAGATACATACAAAGCAGAAAATAATTTTTTTCATGTTCCCCTTGCACGCGCCTTTAAAATCAAGTATAGTTAATAAGGGTGATTGTTTTATGGCTTACAAAATCGGAAATACCAAATATTTAAAACCGCTTGGCAGTACAGAGGAAACAACGTGCCCCGACTGCGGTGAAAAAGTCGAGCTGCAGGTATTTTCCAACCAAAATTATCAATTTGCATTTCGTTTTCCGCCGTTTGAGGTGAACGACGTGTGCTTTTCCGTTTGCCCCCGGTGCGCCGCTGTGCACCAGATCATGCCGGAAAGTGTGGAAACACGCCGTACAAAGGATGGCAAAAAGGAAACGGTCATCACAAAATTTCGGCTGAAAGAATTGAAGACTTTTGACTAAGCTGCTGTTTTTTTATTTTTGCGCTGTAAACGCTTTGAGTGCCATTTTGACCATAGCGGATAAAAGCTTTGCCAAGCGCAAAAAATGGCGCATCCGCGAAAGCACGCTGATTTTAGTGGCGGTTTTGGGCGGAAGTCCGGCAGAATACATCGCCATGCGCATTATTCACCACAAGACACGGCACAAAAAGTTCATGATCTGTCTCTTATACACATCTGACGCTGCCGACGACTTAATA
>URDW01000120.1 GCA_900546735.1 uncultured Oscillospiraceae bacterium | reverse complement strand
CGAGATCGCTCAGTGTCTCGTGGGCTCGGAGATGTGTATAAGAGACAGGTGTAGCGGTAGTACTTTTCCGCTTCCATGATCAGCCCGCCAAGCCCGTGGCCAAAGGCCAAACGGCGCTTTTCCTCTGCGCTGCAGCGGACCTGGCGCCCCGCGGCAGCATTGTAGCCCTGCAGCGAAACCGTTTTGGAAGCGAGCGGCTTTTCCGTTTCCAGGCAGAAAAAGTCCAAAATCGGATCGCCCCAAAAGCTGCGCTCCGGGTCGATCCAGGAAAGTTTGATCTGCCCGTTTTCGCGCGTACATAAAATATTCGGGTCCCAAATATCAAAATTGACCATGGTGCAGGCGACCGGCTCCAAAAGCGCACGGTTTGCCTGCACAAGTTTTAGTAACTTCTGCCCGCGGCGCGAGCGATGGCCTTTGCGCGCAGCGTCGTTCAGCAGGTTCTGCACCATGGAACAAAGCGCAAGGTACCAGTTGTCATAAAGGCCGTTTTGAATATAACCCGCTTTGTCAGACGAAATGGCATGCAGCTCGGCCGCCATGGCGGCAAGCTGTTTCTGCACCTGCTGCCGTTCTGCCGGCGTCATTGAAAACCGGTCTTTCGTAACGCCCGGCAATTTTTCCATAATAAACCAGTCGGCGTCGAGCAGAGTGCGGCTGAAGTCGCTGAAAAAGACCTGCGGCACGCGGATGGAAGTGTGGGTGCGCATCTGTTCATACCAGTACACTTCTGACGACATCATGTCCTTTTCATACGTCATGACGGGCGTGCCGGTTTTCGGCGCGACTTTCAAAACGTAAGGCCGGCCGTCTGCCGTGACTTCATACACCGCGTTATACTCCCCGGCGCCGAGCGGCCGCACGGCTTCCACGCCGGAAATGCCGGCGTGCTGAAACAGACGGCAGACCGTCTGGAAATCCAGCGCATACTTTGTTTTGCTGACCATAAAAAATCCTCCTGTGCATTTATGAAACGGTGTTCAGCAATTTCGGCAGGTAACGGATCGTTTTTGCAAGCCCGCCCAAGATTTTAAAAAGCGGGCGCGCCACGCCGCGGCCGTCCAAAATTTCCACCATGGCCTGCGCGATGGACGGCGAGATGACGCCCTGGCTCATAGAGATGAGCAGCCGGATCGGGATCGACATTACAGAGTGCACCGCCACCTCGGCCTGCGCCGGATTCGGCGAAGCGGCCGAAACGGCCAGTGTGATCACTTTTTTGAGCACGCGCACAGCCGGCACATCACGCCCGTCGGAAATCGTGCTGTTCAAATCAAGCGGCGCGCTTTTGTCGCGCGTCTGCGGCGGCAGGGCACGGCCGTAAACGGCGGCAAACTGCTCGTCGGGCACATGCGAAACGCGCCCGGTGTAATAAAGCGGCGCTGTTTTGCGGTAATCCGGTGCATTCGGCCGTGTGCCGGCGAATTCAGCCGTTATTGCACCCGTTAAACGGATATCGCGGCTGGAGGCACCGACCTCCACCGTCCAGTCGCCGCTTTCGGCGCACCACTTCTTTTCCTCTACATTGTAATAGGAAAATGCACGGCGGTCAAGGCGCAGCGTCACGCGCCTTTTTTCACCCGGCTGTAAAAAGACCTTTTCAAAACCGCAAAGCGCATGCACCGGGCGAAACACGGCGCTGCTTTTTGCATGCAGATATACCTGGGCGACTTCTGCCCCGGCGCGTCTGCCGGTATTTTCGAGTGTAAACGACACCTCGGCCGCCGCATCATCCGGCAAAAAACACAGCTGCAGATCACTGTAAGCAAATGTGGTGTACGAGAGACCGAACCCAAACGGGAAGCACACCGCTGCCCCGACAGTGTCATAGTAACGGTAGCCGACAAAAACACTTTCTTTATAAAGCGGCGCGACCGGCGCGCCGAATGTTTCGGCGCAGGGCACATCTGCCGCAGAAAGCGGGTAAGTTTCCGCCAGCTTGCCGCTTGGGTTGACACGGCCGGTCACAATATCCGCAATGGCACCGGCGCCGGCCTGGCCGGCCAGCGAAGCGTTCAAAAGCCCTTTCACCCGGCCGAGCCACGGCATTTCGACCGGCGCACCGCCCGAAAGGACCACGACCACATTTTCATGGACCGAACAGACGGCGTCCACCAGCGCGTTATGTGCCGGCGGCAGCGCCATGGACTTTCGATCCTGCGCCTCGGCCTCATACGCCTCCGGCAGGCCGATGAACACAAGTACAACGTCGGCCGCAGCGGCGGCAGTCTGCGCCTGTTTTAAAAGGGCATCGTCCGGCACATCCTTTGTGCGGTCATAACCGGGCGCGTAGGTAATGTGCAGATCCTCCCGTACGGCGGCATCTAAAAAACTGTCGACCTGCGTGGGATTGACCTGCGAGCTGCCGGCACCCTGGTAACGCGGCGTTTCAGCCATTGCGCCGATGACGGCCACATTTGCACCGGGCTGCAGCGGCAGAACCGCGCCCTCATTTTTGAGCAGCACCATAGACTGCGCGGCTGCACGGCGTGCCAGCGCATGATGCGCCTGCCGGTCAAACGGCCTGCCATCATAAGCGCGGCGCGTATCCTCGGCGTGAAAGACAAAATCCAGCACCCGGTCGACGCACGCATCCAGAACCGATTCGTCCAGCGTGCCGTTTTGCACGGCCTGCACGATCTTACCGTCGCCGATACCGCTTGAAGCCGGCATTTCCAGGTCATTGCCGGCGCGCAGGCCGCAGACGCGGTCATTTTCCGCGCCCCAGTCGCACACGACAAAGCCCTGAAAGCCCCAGTCGCGGCGCAGTACGTCGGTCAAAAGCCAGCTATTCTCCGTGCAGTAAGCGCCGTTCAGCTTGTTGTAAGCGCTCATAACGCTCCACGGCTGCGCACGGCGCACGACCGTTTCAAACGCCGGCAGATAGATCTCGCGCAGCGCCCGCATATCCACAACCGAATCCGAAGTCATGCGGTACGCCTCCTGGCTGTTGGCGGCAAAATGCTTGACACAGGCGCCGACACCTTTGGACTGCACGCCCTGCACCCAGGCCGCGCCAATACAGCCGGAAAGCAGCGGGTCTTCCGAAAAATATTCAAAATTGCGCCCGCAAAGCGGCGAACGTTTGATGTTCACGCCCGGGCCGAGCACCACCGACACCTGCTGTGCCAGCGCCTCTTCCCCGATCGCGGCGCCGACTTCGCGCAAAAGCGCCGTATCCCACGAACAGGCGCTTAAGCATGCGAGCGGAAAACAGGTGGCCGGCAGCGGCATGCGCTTGTTTTTGCCCTTGACCTTGCCGGGATGACGGCGCAGCCCGTGCGGCCCGTCCGACAGCATGATGGACGGCACGCCGAGCCGTTCGACCGGCTTGGTGTGCCAGTAATCGAGCCCCGAGCAAAGCCCGGCTTTCTCCTGCAAAGTCATTTTCCCGATCAGATCTGCATATTTCATCTTTTCTCCCCATTTCCAAACTTCAAATTTTCAGGCAGCAGGCACAAAAATAAAGCTGCCCCTGATTGTATTGTACAGAGGCAGACCAAGCGATTATATAAAAATTTCGTTGTTTTTATAATTTTTTCGTAGTATACTTTGAACGAGGAGGTGTGCCTGTGCAAAAACTGGAGATGGACAGCATCAAAATGGTGCCGAAAAAGAAGCGCTTTGAACAGCAGGACTTTGAATTTATCCACACGCCGTACGAGACGGAAGAGGCGCTTTACGCCTGCGTGGAAAACGGCGACCTGCACGGTGCCGAAGAAGTGCTGGAGCACCTGGTGCAGGAAAACGTGGTGATCGGGCGCATGAGCAACGACGACTTAAAACAGATGCAGTACTGGGGCGTTTGCTGCATTGCCCTGGCCACGCGCCACGCCATACGCGGCGGGATGCACGAGGCGGCGGCCTTCCGATTTTCGGACGAATGTATTTTACAGGTGGACGCCATGACGCGCGCCGAAGAAATTTTGCCGTTTTTGCTGCAAAAGCTGTTTGAGATCACGACCCTGGTGCACGAGATCCGAACACAAAACCGACCGCTTGGCAAAACGGTGCGGCGGGCCGTGTACTTTATTGAAGTATCGGTTTTTAAGCCCATAAAAACATGCGACGTGGCGGCGTTTTGCAGCCTGTCGACCGACTACCTGGGGCGGCAGTTTAAAAAAGAGACCGGCAAAACGATTGGTCAGTACATTGCAGAAGCACGGCTGCAGGAAGCCAGGCGCATGCTCCGGCGCGGCCACCCCATTTCAGAAACGGCTTACCAGCTGCAGTTTTGCAGTGAAAGCTACTTTATAGCCCTTTACAAAAAACGCTTCGGCAAAACACCAAAGCAGGAGGCAGCCGGCGCAGATCAATAAAACGCAACAAGGCGAAAGCATTTTGCTTTCGCCTTGTTGATTGGCTTTTTAAAAGGTTATGTGCCGTAAGCGGCCAGAAGCGCACTGTACTGTTCGTCGGTGATCGGGATGACCGAGCCGTGGCGCGGGCTGAAATCGAGTGAGTAGTCCCAGCGGGCCAGTTTTTCAAAATGCTCCATGTCCGTTGTCTGCTGGGCAAAGAAGCGGCCTTCGCCGTATTCATCCATCAGCATGACCCAGGTGTCAGTGCCGGTGATGTTATACATTGTGCTGCCCTCCACGCCTGTGGGCGCCAGCGACACGGTGACCGGTTCGCTGGCGTAAGGGCCGGTCAGATTTTCGGACTTTACATAAGCGATCGTCTGGTCCTCTTCAAACTTAAAGTACAGGTAATACATGCCGTTTTTCTCGTTATAAACGATGTCGGCATCGATCGTCTGCACGCCGGGGCGCTCATAAAGCAGCTGCGGTCTGGTGTTCCACGTTTTGAAGTCAGACGTATAAGCGTAGTAAATGGCGCTGCTGTCGTTTTCCAAGGTCGAGTTAGCCCAGTAGACCATATACTGGCCGGCTTCAGGATCCCAGATGGCCTGCGGCGCCCAGGCGCGGTTGGTGTTTGCAAATTCGCCGCCGAAATCACGGATGTCCAGAATGGTCGGTTCGCTCCAGTGGATCAGGTCGCTCGATTCCCAGGTGACGAGCGCATGGTTGGAGGTCCAGCCGTCCTCGCTTTTCATATCTGTTGCCACAATATAGAACTTGCCGTCCTGCCCCTGCAAAATGTAAGGGTCGCGCACCGACTTGGTGCCGGCCGTGTTTTCCACGATCGGTTCATTGCCGTTCAAAGGCGTAAAGTTGTAACCGTCTTCACTGACGGCAAAATGGATCTTTTCCTCCTGCGGTGTGTTGCCCACAAAGTAGCAGAACAGGTATTTGCCCTCGGTGCTCTCCACCGGGGTGGCAAAGCGCGTGACGCCGGTGTAATAAAGCACCGACAGGATGATCGACACAACGGCCACGATCGCGACCGTGACGCCGACGATGATCTGCTTGTCCTCGTGACTCAGGCGCTTTTGCAGGGCGCTCTGGTCGAGCAAGGTGTTCAGATCCAGATCCAGACCGATGTCGCTGCCGGCGGACGACGCGGCACCCTCTTCCTCTGCTGCCGGTGTGCTGCCGCACGCGGCCTGCACTTCGGCCATAAACGATTCGACAGCCGCCTTGTCAAAAAAGTGGTTCATGACGGTATCGTTGCTCCACAGATCACCGAGCGCGTCAATACAGGCCCGGCCGTCGGCCAGGATGGCTTGCAGACCATCCCTGCCGAGCGCAGCCAGGTCGGTTGCCAAAAGTTCTGGTGTAAAATAGGCAGAAAATGCTTTGAGCGCCGGCACCGTTTCGTTGTCTTCCCCGGCGGTGGTGCGGCTGCTGGCCGTCCAGACCAGGTTGCGATAGCCGGTATAATAGGTAACTTTGAGCCATTTGCCGGCCGCAGCCGATTCGGTATAGAGGTTTTGCGCATCGTGGTGCCACTGATAGGATACGGCAGTACAGAGCGTATCGGGCAGGTCATCCAGATCATCCGCGGCCAAAAGCTGGTCGGCCACGCTGCGGTTGACCGTAAAAACATAGTCTGCCGCCTGCGGCGCATAGGGATAACTCAGCCGTTCCACCACGCTTTTGGTGCCGGCGCGCATACCATCGCCATTTTGATAAGCGACAAAGCAGTTCAGCGCACGCTCGGCCTGCGCCCAGTACGCGCCCATGCCGTAGCGGTCGTTTTGCAGCGCTTCGCTGATTTTTTCCTTTACACCCTGTATGGTATAATCGCTGCCGTATACGCCAGAGGCGCTATAGGTTTTGTCCTGATAGTCATCCTGGTAACGCGCCGCAACCAAGTTCCAAAATGCTTCAGCCGCCCGGGTGATGTCGCCGGTCGGGTCATCGACCGACACGACATTGCCGTCTGCCTCGGCCGGCCACGCCGCTTCCTGTACGCCGTCTGCCTTTAAGGCTGTCTCTTATACACATCTCCGAGCCCACGAGACACTGAGCGATCT
>URDW01000119.1 GCA_900546735.1 uncultured Oscillospiraceae bacterium | reverse complement strand
CCTATTAAGTCGTCGGCAGCGTCAGATGTGTATAAGAGACAGGCTTTTATGTAATGGTCAATCCGGAGCATCCGGCGTCCCGCATTGCACAGATCCTTTCGGTTACAGATGCGCGCCTTGTTTTAACGGATGAGGCGCACATGGGCAAGCTGAAAGAAAGCGGTTACACGCGTGCTGTACACAGCATTGAAAGTCTTTTAAGCACGCCGATCCGCCCCGGCCGTCTGGCGCAGATCCGCGCCGGCAGTGCAGATACCGATCCGCTTTACTGCAACTTTACCTCTGGTTCTACCGGTGTGCCGAAGGGTGTGCTGGTTTCGCACCGTTCCGTTATTGATTTTATTTCATATTTTACCGAGCTGTTCCACATCACCGGCGAGGATGTCATCGGCAATCAGGCGCCGTTTGATTTTGACGTTTCCGTAAAAGATATTTACAGCTGTTTCAGCACCGGCGCAAAACTGGTCATCATTCCGAAAAAGATGTTTTCCATCCCCGTGCAGCTGCTCGATTACCTTTGTGAACACAAGGTCACTACGCTGATCTGGGCCGTTTCTGCGCTTTGCATGATCACCACGCTGAAAGGCTTTACATACCGGGTGCCGCAAACGGTGAACAAGGTGCTCTTCAGCGGCGAGGCCATGCCGGTCCGCCACCTGAACCAGTGGCGCAAATACCTGCCGGATGCGCTTTATGTCAATCTTTACGGCCCTACGGAGATCACCTGCAACTGTACTTACTATGTGGTCGAGCGCGAATTTGCAAAGGATGAATCTTTGCCGATCGGCCGTCCGTTCCCCAACGAACGTGTGTTTTTGCTGGACGAGACCGATAATTTGATCACGGCGCCGGAGCAGACCGGTGAGGTCTGCGTGGCCGGCACGGCACTGGCGCTTGGCTATTACAACGCGCCGCAGCAGACGGCGAAGGCATTTGTGCAAAATCCGCTCAACCGCACTTACCCGGAAACCGTTTACCGCACCGGCGACCTTGCTTATTACAACACAGACGGCGATTTGGTTTTTGCCGGGCGCAAGGATTTTCAGATCAAGCACATGGGGCACCGTATTGAACTGGAAGAGATCGAACGTTCCATGGGTTCCTGCCAGGGTGTTGTGCGCGCCTGCTGTGTGTTTGACACAAAGCGCAACCGTATCGTCGCTTTTTATGTGGGCGAGACGGAGAAGGACGCGCTGTATGCGGAGCTTGCGGCAAAACTGCCGGTATACATGATTCCGTCCGTATTCCACAAGATGGAGTCGCTGCCGGTCACACCAAACGGTAAGCTGGACCGCAAGCTTCTGCTTTCCATGAACGGAGGTATGTAAAATGGATCTGCATCAGATGAAGCGTGCGGCGGCTGAATTTCAAACACCGTTTTATGTGTTTGACACAGACGAGCTGTGCGCGAAAGTAGAGAAGATCAAAACAGCACTGCTGGGCAGGGCAAAGGTCTGCTATGCTATGAAGGCAAACCCGTTTCTGATCGACCGCATCCTTCCTGTCGTAGATGCGCTGGAGGTATGCTCGCCGGGTGAATTTGCCATTTGCGAGCGCAGTGAGATCCCGGCTGGCAAGATCGTTCTTTCCGGAGTCTATAAAAAGGCTGCGGACATCCGTTCGGTTTTGGAGTCTTACGGCGGCGATCCGGTCTATACGGTGGAATCTTACAGCCAGTGGCAAATGTTTGCGGCGTACACAAACCGCATGCAGCTGTCTATTCATGTGCTGCTGCGGCTTTCCAACGGCAACCAGTTTGGCATGGACCAGTCTGTTCTGGAAGAGATCGTTGCGCACCGTGCTGACTGCCCTTATATCCATATTGAGGGTGTGCAGTATTTTACCGGCACGCAAAAACGCGCTGCGTCCAAGGTCAGCCGTGAACTGAAAAAGCTGGACGACCTTGTGGACACGCTGCGCGAAAAATATGGCTATGAAACGGAAAAACTCGAATACGGCCCCGGCCTGCCGGTCAGTTATTTTGACGGGGAAGAAGAAGTCGGCGACGCGCTGCTTGCGGGCCTCACCGAAGCGCTTCAGGCACTGCGTTTTTCCGGCGAGGTCGTGCTCGAAATGGGGCGCTATATTGCAGCGCAGTGTGGCTACTACTTTGCCGGTGTGGTCGACACCAAGGTCAACGGCGCACAGCCCTACTGCCTGATCAACGGCGGCATCCACCAAGTCAACTACTATGGCCAGATGATGGCCATGAAGCACCCGCCGATCGTGCACCTGCAGCCGCGCGGCGAGGAAGAAACGGCGTGGACGATCTGCGGCAGCCTTTGCACGGTCAGCGATGTGCTTGTGAAGCAGTACCCGTTTCACGGGCTGCAGACGGGCGACACGCTTGTTTTTGAAAAGACAGGCGCTTACTCCGTGACCGAAGGCATTGCACTGTTTTTGAGCCGTGACCTGCCGGCGGTACTGCTTTATTCAGAAAAAGACGGCTATCAAATCGCAAGAGATCATATTGCGGTTGATAAATACAATAGTTTTCATTAAGAAAGGGTAAGAAAAATGGAAGAACTGATTGAAATTTTGGAAGACATCAAACCGGGCGTGGATTATGCCACGGAGGACAAGCTGATCGACAACGCGATTTTGGACTCGTTTTCCATTCTCTCGCTCGTTTCTGAGCTCGAGGATGCGTTTGATATTGAGATCACACCGGTCAATCTGGTTCCTGAAAACTTCAACTCCGCAAAAGCACTTTGGGCAATGGTACAGCGTCTGCAAGAGGAAGGATAAATGGCATATAATTCCATACTGTTTCTTTGCGCGTTTTTGCCGGTTTCGCTACTTTGTTACCAGCTGCTGCCAAAGCGTTTTCGCTGGGCGGGGCTTTTGGTGTTCAGCTATGGGTTTATCCTGCTGTTCAGCGGCAAGCTGATCGTCTATCTGTTCATCACAACGCTCAGCGTTTACGGGCTCGCGCTTGGCATCGAAAAGTGTAAAATGCAGTATAAGCTGGACCGCAAAACGGCGACTGACAAAAAGGCGCTGAAGGCCGCATTTGTGCGTAAAAAACGTGCGCTTTTGTGGTTTGGCATTGTGCTCAATATCGGCATTTTGGCCTTTTTAAAGTATTATGACTTCTTTGGTCATAATTTCAATCTGATGTTTCATCTGTTCCATCTTCCGGACGTGTTCCCGAAGCTGAATCTGCTCACGCCGATCGGTATTTCGTTTTACACGCTGCAGGCCGTGTCGTACCTTTCCGATGTGTACAACGGCAAGGTCACGGCTGATGAAAACCTGGGGCGTGTGGCGCTTTTTCTGTCGTTTTTCCCGATCGTGATGGAGGGCCCCATCTGCCGTTATGACCAAATTGCGGCAGATGTGTATGCCGGCAGGCCGCTTCGCTACAAAAACCTGGAGTCTGGTTTTATCCGCGTGCTCTGGGGGCTTTTCAAAAAAATCGTCATTGCTGACCGTCTGAACGTCATCGTCGGCGAGATCTTTGATCACAATGAAAAATACGGCGGCCTGATCATTATTTTGGGTGCGGTGGCCTATACTTATCAGCTTTATATGGAATTTTCCGGCTGCATCGATATGACGATCGGTGTAGGCGAAATGTTCGGGGTAAAACTGCCTGAAAATTTCCGACAGCCGTTTTTCTCGCGGTCTGCGTCTGAATTCTGGCGCAGGTGGCACATTACGCTGGGTGCGTTTTTCCGCGATTATGTGTTTTACCCGATCTCACTTACCAAGTTTGTCAAAAACGTCGGCAAAAAGGCGCGAGGCCGCTTTAAAAACCATTTCGGTCAGGTGATCCCGTCTGCATTTGCGCTTTTTGGCGTGTGGATCTGTAATGGCCTTTGGCATGGTACCGGCTGGACGTTTATTGCCTACGGCATGTATTATTTTGTCATTATCCTGCTGGAAAACATTTTGGAACCGTACAGCATTCAGCTTACGAATAAGCTGAAGATCAACCGGGAAAGCGGCTGGTTCCGCGCACTGCAGATCGCAAAAACACTGGTGATCATCTTCTTTGGCGAGCTGATTTTCCGCGCGCCGCGCATGCTGGAAGCGCTCAGCATGATCCGTTCTATCTTTACGGATTTCAGCTTCCGCGTTCTGACAGATGGTACGCTGCTCGATCTGAAATTCAGCATTTACGACTACGCCGTCTGTCTGGTCGGTCTGGTGATCGTGCTGGTCGTTGGCATTTTGCATGAAAATGGTCTGTCTATTCGAAGTGAGCTTTCCAAAAGGCCGCTTGCCTTGCGGTTTTCAGCGTACATGCTCCTGCTCGTCGGACTTGTGGTGTTTGGTGCCTACAGCGGCAGCTATGCGCCGGTGGATCCGATCTATGCGGGCTTCTAAGTAAGAATTGGGTGATTTTATGAAGAAAAAATTCAAAAAGGCACTTGGTCCTTTAGCGTTTGTGTTGGTCTTTGTTTTGATTCTGACAGGTCTGTCGGTGTTTTTTGTACCGAAATACGCTACAGATTTTGATTCCGCTACGAAAACGGAGAAAATAGCACAGGGAATCTTTTATGAAGAAGCAAACACGGTAGATTTCTTAGCGATCGGCGACAGTGAAACGTACACCAGTATTTCACCGATGGAAATCTTCCATAGCTATGGTTTTACTGGTTTTGTGAGCGCTGCGCCCAGCACGCGTATGCAGCAGATCTATTATAACCTGGAAGATATTTATGCGGTACAAAAGCCGCAGGTCGTTCTTCTGGAGTGCAATGCTGTGTTCCGGAAAACAGGCGGCCGTTTAAAACAGCTGCAGCTGACGGCAGAGGGCCTTTTGCAGCGGGCATTTCCCGTTTTTAAAAATCACAACAACTGGAAGAACATGCTGACCGACTGGCTGCAAGGGCAGCAGGTCAGCGGTGATGCCGACCCGCTTAAAGGGTTTGATTACCGCTCAAGTATCAAGCCTTACAAAGGCGGCGAATATATGCAAAAGACCAGCAAAACAGTTGATATTTTGCAGACCAATCGGCTTTATTTGGACAAGATCCGTAATCTTTGCGCAGAAAAAGGTTCGCAGCTGATTCTTTACAATGCACCGTCGCCGAAAAATTCCACTTATGCAAAGCATAATGTAATTCAAAAATATGCCGATACATATGGGCTTCAGTACATTGATTTTAATCTGCTTACCGATGAGATAAATATTGACTGGGCAACCGACACGCACGACGCCGGTGACCATTTAAACATCAACGGCGCTTTAAAAGTATCGAAATATATGGGCAAATACCTGGCCGAGCATACGAAGCTTGCTGACCGGCGCGGTGATCCAAAATACAGCTCCTGGTCAGATCTGTACGAAGTGTACTTAAAAAAGACAGATCAAATTTAAATGTTTAAAACGCGCTTTTAAGCGCGTTTTTTGTGCCTGTTTCCTGATGCGTACAGGCTTGTGTTCACCTATGCTTCATGCTATAATAAAAGTTATAAAGGGCGTTTACGCCGAAATAGGGGAGTTTTATGGAACGAAAAACCGTTATACTGGATCATCCGCTTTTGCAGCATAAGCTGGCCGTACTGCGTGATGAAAATACCGGCACAAAGGAGTTTCGCAGCCTTGTCAATGAAATTGCCATGCTGATTGTGTATGAGGCAACGCGCGACCTGCCGCTGGAAGATAAAAAGGTGAAAACACCTTGCGGCGAGGCAAATTGCCGTGTGATCGCTGGGCGAACGCTGGCCTTTGTACCTATTCTGCGCGCTGGGCTTGGCATGCTGGATGGCGCCCTGGCGCTGGTTCCGTCTGCAAAAGTGGGACATATCGGCCTTTACCGTGATGAGGAAACGCTTTTGCCGGTGGAATATTACTGCAAATTGCCGCCGGATATCGAACAGCGCGATGTGTTTGTGCTGGACCCAATGCTGGCCACGGGCGGTTCGGCCATTGACGCCATTTCGCAAATCAAAAAGCGTGTGCCGCGCAGCATTCGGTTTTTGTGTGTCATCGCTGCGCCGGAGGGTCTGCAGGCACTGCAGCAGGCGCATAAAGATGTAGACATTTATTGTGCCGCATTAGACGACCGGCTGAACGATAAAGGCTATATTTTGCCCGGCCTTGGGGATGCGGGCGACCGAATTTTCGGCACACTGTAATCGTTGTAAAACGATTTGGCGCTGGTATAAGGCAATAAAGCGGCTGCGGTTTAAAGCGGCCGCTTGGTTAATAGAAGAAAGCAAAAAAATAAAGACTCCCGCAGGAGTCTTTATTTTTTATGCAGATTTACTTAGAAATCCTTCTGCTTTTTGCCTTTAACGAAAACAACGGCAACACCGGAAGCACAGATGAATGCGATCATAGCAGAAACCATGATGGCGGCATCAGATGCAGAACCGGTATCCGGAGACTTCGTGCTGTTGTCCACGTTGGAAACGCTCGGTGCCTCGGTAGAAGGCGTGGTCGGCGCTTCCGTGCTGGGCTCAGTCGGAACTACAGTCGGCTCAGTCGGCTCGGTCGAAGGTTCGGTCGGCTCGGTCGAAGGT
>URDW01000118.1 GCA_900546735.1 uncultured Oscillospiraceae bacterium | reverse complement strand
TGGCAGAACATGTCGATCTGTTCGCCGCTCGTCAGGCTGCTGCCGACCGACTGGAACAAAATGGTGCGGTCCTCGTCGGCAATGCGCTCGTCAAGCCGCAGCGGATTTGTGCGCACGGCCATGGGCGTGGTCTCAAAAAAGGCACAGCCGCTTTTGTTAAGGTAAAACACCTCGGTGCGCATTTCGTCGTCCACGCGGAACAGGCACACCGGGCACGGCACCGATTCGGCAATGTTGTAATTGTAGAGCAGGTCCTCGTCACGCATGACCTTTGGCCGCGTGCCGGCGCAAAGCACGTTGCTCATGGTGATGCGGCACAAATTGGTGCCGGGGATGTTTTCGCAAAGCGAATAGATGAAAACCGGCTCCTGCATATGTTTTAAAAGTTCAAAGTCATTATATATGTACCGGTTTTTTGTGCGCAGCTTTTGAATCAGCCGTTCCCGGTCGGCCGGCTTTAACAGCTCCAGAAAATAGAGCTTGCCCTCTTTGATCTTGGAGGGGTGCACGCCGGCAAATTCGGCGAAATGGCTGTCAAAATCCACGACCCGCAGGCTGTCGCTTTTGTCGACCACCGCATAAAACAGTTCCACTTCCACGCTGCAGTCGTCTGAAACGCAGGTCATTCCACTCAGTCCTTCCAAAGTCTTTTGCGCAAGAATAGTATAGCACATGCGCCTTTTGATTTGCTAACTTTTTTTAACGCTTTTTTGAATTCATTATGAAAAATGAAAAAATCCAAAATAACAGTAGAAAATCACCGCTCTTTATGTTAAGATACTTCTGTAACTTTCTTTATATAAATACGAAAAAAGGAGAAAAAATATGGCAGAGGTTTACCGGATTTTTGTGGAAAAGAAGAGCGGGAACGACATTGAAGCGCGCCACATCTGCACCGACCTGCGCGAAAACGTGGGCATTGCAGGCATTGAGCAGGTGCGCCTGGTCAACCGCTATTTTGCCCAGGGGCTGACGCCCGGCCAGTTTGAGGACGCCGTGCGCCAGGTTTTCAGCGAGGCGAACCTGGACAACGTTTACACATCGCTTGACCTGCCGGCAGATTATCGGGTGTTTGCCACCGAGTACCTGCCCGGCCAGTACGACCAGCGCGCCGACTCCGCCGCGCAGTGCATCCAGCTTTTGACGGGCGGCGAGCGCCCCCTTGTGACGAGCGCCAAGATCATTGCGGTAAAAGGCGACGTGAGCGACGAGGAATTTGACAAGATCAAAGCCTACATGATCAACCCGGTCGAGAGCCGCGAAGCCTCCATGGAAACGCCCGAAACGCTGGAGATGACGGCAGACCGCCCGCAGGACATTGCCCGCATTGCCGGCTTTACCGAAATGGACACGCCCGCCCTGCAGGCCTACCACCACGACATGGGCTTTGCCATGAGTCTGCAGGACCTGGCCTTTGTGCAGGACTACTTCAAAACGCAGGAAAAACGCGACCCCAGCCTGACCGAGCTGAAGGTCATCGACACCTACTGGAGCGACCACTGCCGCCACACCACGTTTTCCACCACGCTTGACGCCATTACGGCCGAGGGCGAGAGCGGCTACGCCGAAGCCGTAAGGGATGCGATCGAGCACTACTTTGCGCTTAGAAAAGAAGCCTACGGCGAAAAAGAAGCGCAGAAAAACGTTTGCCTGATGGACCTGGCCTGCCTGGGCACCAAGGTGCTTAAAAAGCGCGGCCTGGTGGACGATCTGGACGAGAGCGAAGAGATCAACGCCTGCTCGATCCGTGTAAACATTACGGTAGACGGCAAGGAAGAGCCGTGGATCGTGCAGTTTAAAAACGAGACCCACAACCACCCGACCGAAATTGAGCCGTTCGGCGGCGCGGCCACCTGCCTGGGCGGCGCTATCCGCGACCCGCTGTCGGGCCGTGCCTATGTGTACCAGGCCATGCGCGTGACCGGCGCTGGCGACCCGACTACCCCGTTTGAAGAGACGCTGCCGGGCAAGCTGCCCCAGTCCAAAATTACAACGGCCGCCGCGCAGGGCTACTCCTCCTACGGCAACCAGATCGGTCTGGCGACCGGCCAGGTGACCGAGCTTTACGACGCCGGCTATGTGGCCAAGCGCATGGAGATCGGCGCCGTGATCGGCGCATCGCCGGCCGAAAACGTGGTGCGCGAGCGCCCCGTGCCCGGCGACATCATCGTGCTGCTGGGCGGCCGCACCGGGCGTGACGGCTGCGGCGGCGCGACCGGCTCCTCCAAAGCGCACGACGCAGAATCGCTCGAGACATGCGGCGCCGAGGTGCAAAAGGGTAACGCCCCGACCGAGCGCAAGCTGCAGCGCCTGTTCCGCAACAGGGAAGCGGCGCGCATGATCAAACGCTGCAACGACTTTGGCGCGGGCGGCGTTTGCGTAGCCATCGGCGAACTGGCCGACGGGCTGCAGATAGACCTGGACAAAGTACCGAAAAAATACGACGGCCTCGACGGCACGGAGCTTGCCATTTCCGAAAGCCAGGAGCGCATGGCCGTTGTGCTCGATAAAAACGACACGGCGCGCTTTGCCGAACTGGCCGAAAGTGAAAACCTGGAAGCGACGCCCGTGGCCGTTGTGACCGACACGAACCGGCTGGAAATGACGTGGCGCGGCGACAAGATCGTGGACATTGCGCGCAGCTTTTTGAACACCAACGGCGTCACGCAGCACGCAACCGCCGCCATTGAAGAGGCCGCCTGCGACACCAGCTACAGAACGCATGTGCCCCAGGCGCTGCAGGGCCTTGCCCCGGCCGAAGCGCTCAGGAAAAACCTGTCGCGCCTGGAGGTCTGCTCGCAAAAGGGCCTTGTGGAGCGTTTTGACGCGTCGATCGGCGCGGCCACGGTGCTGATGCCCTACGCCGGCACCTACCAGCTGACACCCGAAGAAGTCATGGCCGCCAAGCTGCCGCTGCTGAAGGGCGAGACCGACGACGTGAGCGTGATGAGCTACGGCTTTATTCCGGCCATGTCGGACTGGAGCCCGTTCCACTCGGCCGCCTACGCCGTAAGCGAAAGCCTGGCCAAACTGGCCGCCGCCGGGTGCGACCCCTCCAAAGCGCGCCTGACGATGCAGGAATATTTTGAACGCATGAGCGAAGACGCGCACCGCTGGGGCAAGCCGGCTGCCGCGCTGCTCGGCGCACTGGAAGCGCAGATCGGCTACAAAACACCGTCCATCGGCGGCAAGGACTCCATGAGCGGTTCGTTCAACGAAATGGACGTGCCGCCCACGCTCGTCTGCTTTGCCGTGGGCATGTCGAAAGCCTCTAAGACCGTTTCGGCCGCCTTTAAGCATAACGGCTCTGCCGTGCAGCTTTTGCCCCTTCCTGTCGACGAAACAAGCGGCATGCCCGATTATGAAAAAGCCATGGCGCTGATGATGCGCGTATACGAAGGCGTCAGAAGCGGCAAAATTCTGGCCGCCAGCGTTGTGAAAGAGGGCGGCGCCGCGGCCTGCGTGTGCAAAATGGCCTTCGGCAACAAGACCGGCTTCACCTTTGCGCAGGGGCTTGCCCCCGAAACGCTCTTTGCCCCGCTGCAGGGCTCGTTCGTGGTGGAACTGGCCGACGGCGAGGACTTCGGCGGCACTGCGCTTGGCACAACGAACAGCAACGGCGTATTTATTCTGGACGGCAGCGTCATTACGACCGACGAACTGATCGGCGAATGGACGAAGAAGCTGGAAAAAGTGTTCCCGACAAACAGCGGCGAAAGCGCCCAGATGAAAGACGTGCCGCTTTACAAGGACCGCGCCGTATTCATTGCGAAAAACAAGGTGGCGAAGCCGCGCATCTTTATTCCGGCTTTCCCCGGCACGAACTGCGAGGTGGACACCGCCCGCGCCTTTGAAAAGGCCGGCGGCGAGGCGCAGGTGCTGGTGGTCAAGAACCTGACGCCGGCCGGCATTGAAGAGACCATTCAGCAAATGGTAAAAATGATCGAAAACAGCCAGATCGTGATGCTGCCCGGCGGCTTTTCCGGCGGTGACGAGCCCGAGGGCTCCGGCAAATTCATTGCCACGACTTTCCGCAACCCCTATGTAAAAGAGGCGGTGACGAAGCTGCTCAACAGCCGCGACGGCCTGATGCTCGGCATCTGCAACGGCTTCCAGGCGCTCATCAAGCTTGGCCTGGTGCCCTACGGCGAGATCCGCGAGATCAAAGAGGACGACCCGACCCTGACCTTCAACACGATCGGCCGCCACATCAGCCAGATCGCTTTCACGCGCGTGACCTCCGTAAAATCGCCGTGGCTTGCCGGCGTCAACGCGGGCGACATGTTTGCCGTGCCGATCTCGCACGGCGAGGGCCGCTTTGTGGCTGAGCCCGAAGTGCTGCAAAAGCTGATCCAAAACGGCCAGATCGCCACACAGTATGTGAACCCGGACGGCGAGCCCGTGGCCGACATGCCGTTCAACCCGAATGGCTCCGTCTGCGCGGTAGAGGGCATTACGAGCCCGGACGGCCGCGTGTTCGGCAAAATGGGTCACTGCGAGCGCAAGGGCAAAGACCTTTACAAAAACGTGCCGTTTGAAAAAGACCTGCAGCTGTTTGAAAGCGGCGTAAATTACTTTAAAGACTAAAAGGCGTAAAGCCTGAGGCGCCCGGCAGCCGCCGGGCGCACATTTTAAAATACGCGCACCTGTGCGCAGAAGTAAGGACAGATTTTTATGAAGTATGTTGTTGTACTTTACGATGGCATGGCCGACTACCCCGTGCCGGCGCTCGGCGGCAAAACGCCGATGGAAGTGGCCGACAAGCCGAATATGGACGCGCTGGCCGGCAAGGCCGAAGTGGGTCTTGTACGCACGGTGGCCGAGGGGCTGAAGCCCGGCTCCGACGTGGCCAACATGAGCGTGATGGGCTTTGACCCGATGCAGTACTACACCGGCCGCAGCCCGCTGGAAGCCGCCTCCATCGGCATTGACATGGCGCCCACGGACGTGTCGCTTCGCACCAATCTGGTGACCCTGTCGCCCGACGACGCGCCGTATGCAGAAAAAGTGATGGAGGACTACTGCGCCGGCGACATTTCGACCGAAGAAGCGCGCGAGCTGATCGCCGCGGTCGAAGAGGCGTTCGGCAGCGACGCGTTTTGCTTTTACCCCGGCGTTTCGTACCGCCACTGCCTGATCTGGAAAAACGGCACGACAAAGCTTGGCAATATGACGCCGCCGCACGACATCAGCGGCAAAGTGATCGGGCCGTACCTGTCGGCCGATGCGAACGCCAAGGTGCTGATCGACATGATGAAAAAAAGCTACGACATTCTCAAAAACCACCCGGTAAACCTTAAGCGCGTGGCCGAGGGCAAGCGCCCGGCCAACTCCATCTGGCTTTGGGGCGAGGGCAAGCGCCCGGCGTTCCCGCCGTTTGAAAAAGTGTACGGCATAAAAGGCGGCGTGGTGTCGGCCGTGGACCTGATCAAGGGCATTGGCCGCTGCGCCGAAATGGAAGTGGCCGAGGTCGAGGGCGCGACCGGCTACATTGACACCAATTTTGAGGGCAAGGCCGACGCGGCGCTCGATCTTTTGACCAGAAACGACCTGGTCTACATCCACTTTGAAGCGCCGGACGAGTGCGGCCACCGCAACGAACCGGAAAACAAGGTAAAAGCCATTGAAATGATCGACAGCCGCGTGCTGCCCCGCCTGCTGGAAGGGCTGAAAGCCTACGACGACTACAAGATCATGATTTTACCCGACCACCCGACCCCAATCGTGACGCGCACGCACGCGTCTGACCCGGTGCCCTACCTCATTTACCACAAAAACAAAGAGGTGACGGGCGTGGCCACCATCAACGAAAATACGGCAAAAGCCACCGGTGTTTTCATAGACCACGGCCCCGACATTATGGCGCACTTTCTGCATGACTGAACTGCGCAAAAGTGCACAGAATAGAACTGACGTAAACCGAAAGGAGAAACCCAAATGAAACTGGAAACCATTTGTGTACAGGGCGCGTACAAGCCGAAAAACGGCGAACCGCGCGTTTTCCCGATCGTGCAGAGCACGACCTATAAATATGACAGCTCGCAGGAGATGGGCGACCTGTTCGACCTGAAGGCGACGGGCTACTTTTACTCCCGCCTGCAAAACCCCACCTGCGACAACGCGGCGGCCAAGATCGCCCTGCTGGAGGGCGGCGTAGCGGCCATGCTGACCGGCAGCGGCCAGGCGGCGGCATTCTACAGCGTGTTCAACATTGCGCAGGCCGGCGACCACATCGTCTCCTCCTCCGCGATCTACGGCGGCACGTTCAACCTGTTTAACGTAACGATGCGTAAGCTGGGCATTGACTTTACCTTTGTTTCGCCCCACGCCAGCGAAGACGAGCTGCGCGCAGCCGTAAAGCCGAACACAAAAGCCTTTTTCGGCGAGACCATTGCAAACCCCAGCCTGGAGATTTTAGACATTGAAAAATTTGCGAAAGTCGCCCACGAGGCCGGCGCTGTCTCTTATACACATCTCCGAGCCCACGAGACACTGAGCGATCT
>URDW01000117.1 GCA_900546735.1 uncultured Oscillospiraceae bacterium | reverse complement strand
CGAGATCGCTCAGTGTCTCGTGGGCTCGGAGATGTGTATAAGAGACAGTTATTCAGCGGTTTCGGCCGGAGCCTGTTCGCCATCTGCTTTGCGGGCGGCGCGGCGCGCCATGATTTCTTTCATCATTTTACGGTGACCGTCGCCGGTGATGTTGTAGAAGTGCATCGGCACAAGCATCAGCAAATAGCCGATCGCCGGCACAAGCGTGGTCAGCAGGAACAGTGCCCAGTTTGTTTCTGTATTCTGAGCCAGCGAGCCCTCTGTGTGCTGAATGTAGCCTGTAAAGCCAAGAACAGCAAGGCCGATAGACGAGGAAAGCGTGTTTTCGATTTTGCCGGTAAAGCTCATGATGGAAAGCATGATGCCCTCTACGCGCGTGCCGCTCTTCCACTCGATGTAGTCGACCGTTTCCGCCTCCATCTCTTTTTGAATGAGGTTCTTGAATTCCAGCGGGATCGCCGTCATACCGGTAAACAGCACGACCAGAATGCCGGTAAACAGGCCAACGCTCTCACCTTCCGGCTTATTCATAAGCCCGTTATAACAGGTCAAAGCGAAAAGCCCGTGCAAAAGGATGGCGGCCACACAGCAGGCCTGGTAAAACTTTTTGCTGTCCGCCCTGCGGCCGAGGCGTTCCACAATTTTCGGCACCAGCAGGCCGGCAACCAGAAAGCCCGGAAATTTGACGACGTCAATGAAAACGTTGTAGCTGCGGTTAAACATTAAATCGGCCACAAAATAGAACGAGACCTGCTCCGCGATCTTACAGATGACAAAGAAAATATTGCCGAGAAACAGCATAAGAAGCGGTCTGTTTTTAAACAGAAGCGCAAAGCACTCTTTGACCGAGGGCACATCCTCCCGGTGCTCGGCACGTTCACGCGTGTTTTTAAAGGTAAAGCGTGTCAAAAAGATAATGCCGATAGCCGAAACGAAGGCCGAGGTCAGATAGGCCTGCGGCGTATGGTCGTTGAAATACGGCAAAAGCGCAGCGCCGGCCACAAACACCTGCGGCAGCGCACCCAGCACGGAACGTGTAATGGAACTGACGCCGAAAAGTTTTGTTCGTTCAATGCCGCTTGGCGTAATGGAAAATGCCAGCGCACCCATAGGAATATCAAAAGCTGTGTAGGTAACGTCGAGCCCGATAAAAAGGATCGTTGTGTAAATGATGTTCAAAAGCGGCGGCGCATCGGCGCTGCCGATGAAAAACAGCACCATAACGATAGAGACAAAAATCGGCGCCCATTTGATATAGGGGCGCATCTGCCCATCCTTCGTGCGCGTTTTGTCCACCAAAACGCCCATGATCGGGTCGTTGATGGCATCAAAAATACCGCAGAAAAGGCGGATCTTGGAGGCGACGCCCATCGGATCCTCCAGCTTACGGAACAACACGTTCGTCAGGAAGAAATTGATGTACTTGGACGACGTCATGCTGGTGTTCATGCCCTGCGCACCGCGGCCCGCCGCATAGGAGAGTGTTTCGCGCCAGGTCAGGTACGTCTCTTCACCAACATCTGTTTTGATGATTTTACTGTCCAAAAAAGTTTTCAGTTTTCCCAAAAAGATTCCTCATTTCCTCACAGTATTCAACAGAGATCTGATGATTTTGTACAAATCCGCAATGCAACTATTTTAATTTCACTTTTCTTAAGAATTGCCAAATTTATGTAAAATCTGTGCAAACAAAAAACGGACAGATGTCCTGTACATCTGTCCGCAATATGGAGGATTAAGAGACAAAAATAAAAAATCAGGCTTTTTTAGAGAAGCGTTTCCACAAGCCCGCACAAACCAGCGTAACCGCTACCGCGACCCATGCCAGCGCCAGCCACAGCACAAAAAGCGCGTGCCAGTTACCGCCGTGCTCCAGCAGACTGCCGGCCGCCAGGTTCAAAACACCGCAGCCGATGTAGGCTGTCGCATTGAGCAGGCCGGCCACCGTGCTGACACGCCCGTATACACTAAAGCGCAGGGGCACCATGGTAATAAGCATCACATTGATCGCGAACATGCAGTTGGTCACCCCGGCCATGCAGACAAGTGCCAGCACAAGATTTTTTTGGCCGAACATGGTCAGCAGAATCAAAAAGACACCGGCCACTGCGAAAAATACGGCCGAAACCGTCATTTCATTCGGCAGTTTTTTAAAGAGCGCTTTGGCGAAATAAGCGCCGGTCACATTGATGATCGGCAAAATCATCGTCAGTGCCAGCGACACGCCGGTGCCGGTGTGGTATCCCTGCGACAAAAACGTGGGGATCCACTGCGTTACGCTGTCTTTCAGCGTGCCCTGGATCATGATAGACACAAGCGCCAGCAAAACGCCGCACGAAAGAAGAAGCTTAAAGAGCTTTTTCGGCTGCAAAGAAGCGTAGCCCGCCGGTGCATCGCCGGACGGATTTACCTGCAGGCGGCGCATCACGCGCTTGGTGCCCAGCCACCAGTAAATGGCCGCCAGTAAAACAACGGCGCCGCACGTTAAAAACACAAAGCGCCACGGCAAAACCAGCACCGTCACCAGGCTGACGCCGTAGCTGGCCAGCGTACCGAGCGGCACGGTGGTGGAGATGTCGATGCCGAATTTATTTTTCTCTTTTTCACAAAAATATTCGCCGGCCACGCGCAGCACAGGCGACCACACCATGGACTGCACCGCGCCGTTTATGCCCCACAGCAGCAAAAGTGCGGCAAAAGAATCATAGAAGAAAAAGATCAAAATATTGCTGATTGCAGAAATGGCTACGCCCCAGAAGATCATGATGCGCGGGGAAATGCGGTCACCAATACTGCCGCTGAACAGCTGCCCGGCGCCGTAACAAATGAAAAATGCAGACGAAACAGCTGCGATCTGGCTTTCTCCATAAAGGCCGGCCGCGCTGATCTCGGGCATAACGGCCGAATAATTCAGACGGCAGATATAAGTGGAAAAATAAGCGACCCAGCACAGAAAAAACAGCTGCGCGTGGTCACCATCCTGATAGCCAAATCTGAATTTTGTCATATTTTTTCACCGGCTTCCATGACTTTTTTGCATTGTTTTTCAAAAGCACATTTATTATAATACGGTTAGGATAAAATGAAAATATAACGATTCTGTTTTGGGGGGGTAAAAAAATGTCACTTTTTTTCAAAAACCGCACAAAGAAATATTTAAAAAGCATTTCGTGCGGCATTTTTGACAACGATTATGCAAACGCCTTTGCGCAAACGAAAGTGGCCGAGATCGTGCGCCGCCACCTGGCTGAGCAGGACGGCCGGCAGAAAAAAGTACTGATCTACGGCCTGGACGGCGCCCGGGCAGACAGCATGGGCTATGTGATCCCCGGCAATGACGAAACCATTACCGGCCACAGCTGCCGCGCCCGCTACAGCGCCATTACCGAACTGAAAGAGGCCGGCAGCCTGTACTTAAGCTATGCCGGCGGCGACCCGCAGGATCCAAAGACACTGCAGCAGACGAGCACGGCGCAGGGCTGGGCGGCCATTCTGACCGGCAAATGGGGGCTGGAAAACGGCGTGCAAAAACATGTAGAAAAGCACGGCGACGTGCCCACCGTTTTAATGGAGACCGCACTTGCCGGCAAACGTGCTCTTTTTGCCTCCATCTGGCCCGACCACTTCACCATTACATACAAAGGCGAAATTGCACAGGCAAAAGAAAAGCAGCTGCCGCTGACGTTCCAGCAGGTACAGGACGAAGAGGAGCTGCAGGCGCTTATGCTTGATCAGATCGACAGCGGGTGCGACGTGCTGTTTGGCATCAACGAATTTCCCGACCACAACGGCCACGGCACCGGTTTTGGTCCCGGCAACTGCCGCTATGTGGCCGGCATTGCCAATGCAGACCGCCTGGCCTTTGAACTGATGGAACACATCAAAAGCCGCGACGCCTACCAAAAGGAAGACTGGCTGTTTCTGATCACCTCGGACCACGGCGGCCATGACCGCGGCCACGGCACACAGTGCATAGAGGACCGCGCCACCTTCATTGCCTGCAACAAAAAGCTGAAAGCATGACACTTGTACAAATAAATCTGTTTCGTCTGCAATCGTTATAGCGGCAAATAAAAAAGCCAGGGATTTCCTGGCTTTTACTTATATACATTATTCAAAATACAGTGTACCGTTTTCAAAACGGCCTGCATTGGCAAAACGTGCGCAAATATTACCGCCGGCCGAATCGGCCAGGCGAACACCGGCGAGCGCCGCACCGGGCGGCAGCTGCGCGTGAAACGTGCAGGTTTTGCCGGGCAACAGCGCCTTGGGGTCATAATCGGCAAACGGCACCTGTGTTTGCACTTTGCCATCGCGGCACACAGCCGCAAGGTAATGCAGGTTCAGCGGCGGCGCAAACCCGTAGTTGGTGACGGACACTGCCAAATCACTGCCCTGCACGCTTACAGAGGAGAGAACGAGCAGATAACCCAGGTGGTAACGTATCACATCGTAAACGGACATGGCCACCGCTTCCCCGGCGCTGTTTTGAAACAGGCTGGGGTTGACCGAAAGGCCAAGCGCTTGCGCATCAGAAAGGCTGAGCATTTCGTGCTGCCAGTGCTGCATGGAATAGACCTTGCCGTCCTCTTCCCGGTAATTGTGCTCGAGCGAAAACGAAGTCAGCGAATAAGCGGCAAGCTGTTTTAAAACCTTTTTGCCGTCCAGATGATCAAGCCCCGGCGCACTGGGCTTGTCGTTCAGCGTGGCTCTGCCCCAGGGCATCTCCCCGTCATTTACCGTTCGGCACGCATGCGCCATGACCCGCAAAAACCGTTTCTGCCGCGAAGCCGGGATAAACGCCCAGGGGTGGTACATATTGCCGATGATATAGTCATCGTGTATACCGACACTATTCAAATACTTTTGGGGAACTTTACGCAGAAGCTTATCCGTGCGCACCTGGGTATAGATTCCATGCGGCGCCAGATCACAGACTGAGGCGATGACTTTTTTAAACGTGTGCGGCCGCAGTTTGCGGTAAGAATGCCCCTCGCCCCAGTAACCGATGATACCGGTCTGTAGGCAGTAGAGCGTGTCGTGCACCAGCGCCTGTTCGCGTTCAAACCACTCCTTCAGCTGTGCCAGGTGGAGGCGCACGATACGGTAAGGCGCATCCGGCACCGATTCGGTCGAATAGGTGAACCGCAAAAGCATGCGGATGCCGTTATCCCGAAACAGTGCAAAAAACGCTTTCAGCTGTGAAAACGCCAGATCGTCGAGCGGCGCATTTGCATAGCCGCAAAGGTAAACATAGACCTGGCAGAGCGTCGGACTGTCAGCCTCATACTTTACAAACATGCGTTTTGCCCGGGCGAACGGATCTTCCCCGTCACCGGGATAGCTGCAAAGATCACTGCCCAGCGTGATGTACGTTTCCATGCGCAAGCCGCGGTCCGGGTTTTTCAGAAGCACCTGCGCCTCATCCAAACAAAGCGGCCGCGGGCAAAAGGTATTTGCCGTTTTGGTCTGTTCGTTCATTTTCTTTCCCCTCTCCGTACAGAAAAACTGCAAAAAAGCGGCCGTCTCCAAAGGAAACCGCCGCCCTCATGATACCATGATACGATTGGAGATACAAGCCTAAATACCAAAGATAGAAATTTTCGGCCGTCTTGTTTTAAAGCAATGCGACCATGCCGGACAATAGCCGCTTTTAAAAGCCACCTTTTGCGAAGGAATATTGCTGCAATCTGTTGTGTAATATGGTACAATGCCCCGGCGCAGTGTTTCGGCCGTTAATAGGCGTACCAGCTGAACGGCAATACCACGGCCACGGTGCTGCGGCAAAACATCCAAACCAATCTGCCACATTGCGCGACTGTCAGCGCTGGCGCATGCCAGCCCCACCAATGTGCTGCCGCTATAAGCCGCAGCGGCAAGCATTTCTGGTCTTTTGCTAGCGCGGTCATACTGCAACGCGTTGTGGAAACCGTCGAACCGATAAAAATCCTGAACATTTTGATTCCGTAATGTAAAAATATAGCCAGGCACTGGAACTGCTTCGCAAACAACAGGATCCGGCAGATAATACGGATTCACCCCATAAACAAGTTCGCTAGTCAGTATTTCATAACCGGACTTGCCAGCAAATTTTCTTTTTACATAAGGCATGATCGATTTAGAGGCATTGACTATGGTGCTTTTGCCCATGGTGATCACTTCCAGACGCGGCTGCACAAACGGCATTTCGCGCCGACCCGGCCATTTTTCAGCAACCGTAAAAATCACGCCATCTTTGTCAAAATCCTCCGGGCAACAATTGTAATCGATTGACAGCTGCCCGCGAACGATTTGCATCATTTCTTGCTTTGTCATTTTTCTTCTTAAATGTTCCTTATCATTTTTTATAAATAACTTTCGGAAGCACAGATGCACTTATCAAGGGGGCTGAATCCCCCTCAGCAATGCTCTTTCGTGCGAAAGGCTCGAAGGTAATGCAATCTGCTACGAAACAGTCCACCGGACTGCCGCTCCCAAATCAAAGATTTGGAGCAGCTTGTCAGGGGCTGTCTCTTATACACATCTGACGCTG
>URDW01000116.1 GCA_900546735.1 uncultured Oscillospiraceae bacterium | reverse complement strand
GTATATATTATTATAATACCAGTAACTGTTGATTTCAATCGTTGGAGGTATTAATTTTGAAAGTCCTTGTAATCAATGCAGGCAGTTCGTCGCTCAAATACCAGCTGATGGACATGCACGATGAATCTGTCCTTGCAAAAGGCGTTGTGGAACGGATCGGCATGGCGGATGTCGCCGGTACAAAAAACATCATTTACAAGCGCCCCGGCAAAGAGACGGTCGAGTACGACAAGGCCGTGTCCGACCATAAAGAGGCGTTTTACGAGGTCAAAAAACTGCTCAGCGAGGGCGACAACCGCGTCATCGATTCGTTTGACGAGATCGACGCCATCGGCCACCGTGTCGTGCAGGGCGGCGACAAGTACACAAAGAGTGTTCTTGTAACCGAAAAAGTGCACCAGGATGTGCGCGGCCTTGCGCCGCTTGCGCCGCTGCACGCCGTTGCCAACGCCCAGGGCTACGAGGCGTGCCTGGCCGTTGTCGGGCCGGATGTGCCGCAGGTCATGGTGTTTGACACAGCTTTCCACAGCACCATGCCGCCCAAGGCTTACATGTACGCTGTGCCCTACGAATACTACGAAAAATACGCGGTGCGCCGCTACGGCTTCCACGGTACGTCGCACAAGTTTATCAGCCAGCACTGTGCCGATGTCATGGGCCGCGATCTTAAGGACCTGAAGCTTATTACCTGCCACCTTGGCAACGGCTCCTCCGTTACGGCTGTGGAGCACGGCCGTGTGGTAGACACCTCCATGGGCTTTACGCCGCTTGACGGATTTATGATGGGCACGCGCTCCGGCGGCGTGGACCCCAGTGTCGTAACGTTCCTGATGAAAAAGGAAAACCTCACACCCGACGAGATGGACACGATCCTCAACAAACACTCCGGTGTAGAGGCGATCTCCGGCATTTCTTCGGACGACCGCGACATTGTTGCGGCGCAGGGCAAGGGCAATGTACGCGCAACGCTTGCGCACGAGATGCAGGCTTACCAGATCGCTAAGTACATCGGCTCCTATATTGCCGCCATGAACGGCGTAGATGCGATCGTCTTCACCGGCGGTATCGGTGAAAACGGCTACTGGCTGCGTTCACGCATCTGTTCGTATTTCGGTTACATGGGCATTCAGATCGATGAAGAGGTCAACAAAAACACGTTCCACGGCAAAGAGGCCGAGCTGACCGAAAGCAGCTCACCCGTTCGCGTCTTTGTGCTTGCCACTGACGAGGAGCGCATGATCGCCCGTGAAACCGTTGAAATCGTTCAAAATCTGAAATAAGATAATTCAGTCAAATAAGGATGACTCACAATGCCTGAAATCAAGTATGAGATCACCGAACACATCGGCGTTATCTCCGAAACGGCCAGAGGCTGGACAAGAGAAGTGAATATGATTTCCTGGAACGGCAGAGAACCGAAGATCGACGTTCGCGACTGGTCTCCGGATCACTCCAAAATGAGCAAAGGCCTCACGTTTACCAAAGAGGAAATCATGGAACTGAAGAAACTCGTGGATAAACTCTAAAATTTTATGGGCAGCGCGGGCGTTGCCCATAAATTTTTGCTGTGACGCTTTGTTTAAAGTTTCGGTTGGAAAGGTGTAAAACAAAATGGAATGGACATCACTGAATGATCTGCGGGAAAAGTACCTTTCGTTTTTTGAAAGCAAGGGGCATTTGCGCCTGCCCAGCTTTTCCCTGATCCCGAATAATGACAACAGCCTTTTGCTGATCAATTCGGGTATGGCGCCGATGAAAAAGTATTTCACAGGCGAGGTCACGCCGCCCAGAAAGCGCGTTACGACCTGCCAGAAGTGCATCCGCACGCCCGACATTGAAAGTGTCGGCAAAACGGACCGGCACGGCACCTATTTTGAAATGCTCGGCAACTTCTCGTTTGGCGACTATTTCAAGCACGAGGCGATCGCCTGGGCGTGGGAATTCTGCACCAAGGTGCTGGAGATGCCGGTCGACAAGCTCTGGGCTACGATTTACCAGGACGATGACGAGGCTTACGACATTTGGGCCAAGGAGATCGGCATGGACCCGTCGCACATCGTGCGTCTGGGCAAAGAAGACAATTTCTGGGAGCACGGCAGCGGCCCCTGCGGTCCCTGCTCTGAAATCTATTTTGACCGCGGCGAAAAGCATGGCTGCGGCCGCCCGGACTGCAAGCCCGGCTGCGAATGCGACCGCTATGTGGAAATTTGGAACAACGTGTTCTCACAGTTTGACAACGACGGCAACGGCAACTACACGCCGCTTGCCCACCCGAATATCGATACGGGCATGGGTCTGGAACGCCTGGCCTGCGTTATGCAGGATGTGGACAACATTTTTGAAGTGGACACCGTGCAGAACATCATGAAGCACATCTGCCGCATTGCCGGCCTGCGCTATCATGAGGACAAAAAGAAAGATATTTCCCTGCGTGTCATCACGGACCACATCCGTTCCGCCACGTTTATGATCGGCGACGGCGTTGTGCCGTCCAACAGCGGCCGCGGCTATGTGCTGCGCCGCCTGATCCGCCGTGCATGCCGTCACGGCCGCCTGCTGGGCATCAATCGCCCCTTCCTGTATGAAGTCAGCGCTACGGTCATTCAGGAAAATCTGACGGCTTACGGTTATCTGGATGAAAAACGCGAATTGATTTCGCGTGTCCTCCTTTCTGAAGAAGAAAATTTTGACAAAACGCTTGACGCAGGTCTGGAGCTGCTCAACAAGTTTATTGAGCACATGGACGGCCCCGTCTTTTCGGGTGATGATGCGTTCAAGCTGAACGACACCTACGGATTCCCGCTTGACCTGACGAAGGACGTGCTGGAAGAAAAGGGCATTGCTGTAGACGAAAAGCGCTTTTATGAGCTGCTCGATGCGCAAAAGCGCACGGCACGCAACGCCCGCAAGGATGCCGATAAAGACGCCTGGAAGGACGACAGCTTCCATTTTGACGTGGACAAGACGGAATTCCTTGGCTATACGCAAAACGAGGTGCAGGCCACTGTAAAAGCAATTTTGGTGGACGGCACGCTGAAAGATATGGCCGGAAAAGGCGAACGTGCAACGGTCGTTTTGGACAAAACGGTGTTTTACGCACAGTCCGGCGGTCAGGTCGGCGATACAGGTGTTTTGCTCGGCGGGAACGGTTCGTTTGCGGTAGACGATACGCAGAAGAACCCCCAGGGCGTTTATGTGCATATGGGCAGCGTAACAGACGGCGTGCTGACAGTCGGCGATAC
This sequence comes from uncultured Oscillospiraceae bacterium, assembly GCA_900546735.1. Taxonomy (GTDB): domain Bacteria; phylum Bacillota; class Clostridia; order Oscillospirales; family Acutalibacteraceae; genus Scybalenecus; species Scybalenecus merdavium. Next base: position 3,384 of record URDW01000116.1, on the reverse strand, counting down.
GGTCACGGCAAAAATCGATGTGCCGCGCCGCAATGCCATTCGCCGCAACCACACGGCTGCGCATTTGCTGCAGGCAGCGCTGCGCCAGGTGCTCGGCACCCATGTGGAACAGGCCGGCCAGCTTGTGGATGAAAAGGAAGTGCGCTTTGACTTTACACACTTTGCCGCAATGACCGGTGAAGAGATCCACAAAACGGAAATGCTGGTAAACCGCTTTATTTTAGAGGCGCACCCGGTGGAAAGCTGTGAAATGCCGCTGGAAGAGGCCAAAAAACGCGGGGCCATGGCCCTGTTTGGCGAAAAGTACGGCGACGTGGTGCGCGTGGTCACGGCCGGCGACTTTTCCATGGAGCTCTGCGGTGGTACACATGTGCACAATTCCGGCGAGATCGGTTTGTTTAAGATCGTGTCGGAAAGCTCGGTTGCAGCCGGCGTTCGCCGTATTACAGCCGTGACCGGCACAAACCTGTTGTTCTATATGATCTCGCGTCTGGAAATGCTGCAGGATGTCTGTGCGGCCGTCAAAGCCAGCGGGCCGGATGAACTGCTCGCCAAGGCGCAGGCGCTTGTGGCCGAAAACAGGGCGAAAGACAGAAAGATCGCAGCGCTTACAGAAGAGCTGACCCATCTGAAGAGCAGTGATGTGTTTGCCAGCGCGCAAAAGGTCGGTGATCTGGATGTATACATTGCACGTCTGGATGGTATCGCGCCGGATGCCCTGCGCACGATGGGCGACGAGATCAAAGCCAAGGGCGACAATGCGGTTGGCGTGATCGGTTCGGTCAACGGCGACAAGGCCAACATCGTGGCCGTCTGCGGCAAGCAGGCGATCGCCTGCGGCGTAAAGGCCGGCGACCTGGTGCGTGAAGTTGCCAAACTGGCCGGCGGTGGCGGCGGCGGCCGTCCCGACAGCGCAATGGCCGGCGCCAAAGATATTTCCAAACTGGATGAAGCGCTTGGCGAAGTGCTTGCCATCGTCCAGTCTATGATGCAGTAAGGAGGCAGCCGAATGTGTGTTTTTTGTGAGATCATTGCGGGCAATATCCCGTCCACCAAGGTGTATGAGGATGAACAGTGTCTGGCTTTCAAAGATCTGAACCCGCAGGCGCCGGTGCACGTTCTGGTCGTGCCCAAGGTGCATGTGGCCAGCATGAATGAAGTGACGCCGGAAAACAGCGGCTGTGTTGCCCACATTTTTGAGATGATCCCGAAAATCGCGGCTTCGCAGGGGATCGATTCTTACCGCGTGATCGCAAACTGCGGGGAGGATGCCGGCCAGACCGTGCAGCACCTGCATTTTCACATTCTCGGCGGTGTAAAAATGAAAGAAGGTATGCTTTAATGGCAGACGAATATTATACTTTGCATGTGGCCGGTCTGGAGCGGCAGCTGAAGCTTTTTCCGGTCAATGAACATATGAGCATAGCGGCGTTTATCCTGTTTGGCGACGTGGAACTGTGCGAGCACTGCGCCGACGCGCTGCTGGAAAAGTGCCCGGCGTTTGACTACATTGTTACACCCGAGGCCAAAAGCATTCCGCTGGCATATGAAATGAGCCGGAAAAGCGGTAAAAAGTATATCGTGGCCCGCAAGAGCATAAAGGTCTATATGGACCGCCCTGAAAAGGCTTGTGTCCGTTCCATCACAACGCAGAAGGAACAGACGATCTACCTTGGCCATGAGGACGGTGACCTGCTGCGCGGCAAAAAGGTTCTTGTACTGGACGATGTGGTCTCTACCGGCGAGAGTATGGAGGCTACGGTTGAACTGGTCAAGGATTTCGGCGGCGAGATCGTGGCCAAGGCGACTGTGCTGGCAGAGGGCGATGCGGCTGAGCGCGACGATATTATTTACCTGGAAAAGCTTCCTCTGTTTTTCCACTGATTTACATAGTGGTTGTGCAAAACATTTTTTGGAAAACAAAAAAGTGTCTGGCTGTTTTACTGTCGTCTGTTTTGGCGGTGTTGTGCGCAGCGTGCACAAATTCTGCCGGCACGGGTGCAGCGTCGGCTGTTTCCGAGCCGGCACAGCTGGAAACGCTTGCGCTGCCCGAAACGTTTGTACCGTTTGTCTGCAGCGCTTCGGATTTTCTCAACTGGCAGTGCACAGCGGATGACGCGTCTTTTTCTGCACAGGGCAATACGCTTTATCTGGAAAAAAGCGGCAGCAAAACCGCTGTTTTACAGTTTGGCGCTGCGCTGACGCCGTGTGCCTATATCGGCAATGCGCTTTATCTGCATAGCAGCGGCGATCTGTACCGTTTGGTCATTGATGCAAACGGCAATTACGACTCGTCTGCTTTTTCACTCGTTTACGATTCGCCGTCCATACCGGTCTATCTGGAAGAAAACAAAATGCTTTTGCGTGTGTTGGGCACGCAGAATGATTTTTGGCGTGTGCTGGACACGCAGACCGGCGAAGGAACTGTGGCAGAAGATTACAACGGGTATGTGGATGAAGAAAATACGCCGTCCGGCATTGTCAGCGCTGAACAGGCACAGCAGACGGCACGGGCAGAAATTCAGAAAGAAACGTATGCTTCTGTCCGGGGCGGCTATACGTTCACCACTCTGAACGCTACCGTGCTGATGTATAAGCCGGATCTCACTTTTGGCCGGCAGGATAGGTTCTGGTCTTATCGAAATGCATCGCCATACTGCTGGTGCGTTTGTGTTGTTGCCGACAATGCAGCCTCTGCGCCCGCCTTTACCTGCTATATTAATGGCGACAGCGGCGCCGTGGCGTATGTGGCCTATTGCGCAGATTAATTTAACGTTCTGTATTTCAGCCGCCCGGCGTGGGACACGTCGGGCGGCTTTTTTGCGCTTGGGATTTTTTAATTTAAAATATTTGCTGAAGGATAATTTCACCGTTTTGTCTTATACTAAGCAGGGGTGATTTTATGCGTGACGATGTAAAGAAAGTTGCGATCATTGGTGTGGGCATGGTCGGCATGAGCTGTGCCTATGCGATTTTGAACCAGCGCATCTGCGACGAACTGCTGCTGGTGGATATTGACAAAAAACGTGCGGCGGGCGAGGCGGCCGACTTGAACCACGGCCTGCCTTTTGCGCCGGGTGTCATGAAAATCGAGTCCGGTAATTATGAGGACTGCTGCGATGCAGACATTGTGGTCATCACAGCCGGTGCGCCGCAGAAGGATGCCAGCCAGACGCGCCGCGAACTGCTGCAGGACAATGTCAAGGTGTTCCGCTCCGTTGTGGAACCGGTCGTGAAAGGCGGTTTTTCCGGTATTTTCCTGGTGGCCACAAATCCGGTCGATGTCATGACGTATGTCACCTGGAAGCTTTCCGGCTTTGACCCGGGGCGCGTGATCGGCAGCGGCACTTCGCTGGACCTGTCTCTTATACACATCTCCGAGCC
>URDW01000115.1 GCA_900546735.1 uncultured Oscillospiraceae bacterium | reverse complement strand
GAGATCGCTCAGTGTCTCGTGGGCTCGGAGATGTGTATAAGAGACAGATATAGCATATAATTGATTCTACTCAGCAATTCAGCTTTGCCTGGATAATCATCTGGTACTAATTCTAAAACATTCTTGACATGCTTTAAAAAAGTGCAGCCGCACACCGCTTTCTTGTGCTTATTTTAAATATTCAAAATAATAAAGGTACACATCTTCCAGCGATGTGTTTTGGACTGGCAGATAATCTGTATGTGGATCATCTGTAACAATACGCAAAGAAATACCGTTTTGGTCATGGATAATGTTGCCAAGCCCGGCCTGGCGCTGCAAAGCAAGCAGTTCCCTTTTATCGGCGCGCACCTCGTAAACTTTGCCGGCAACGCTTTTCATCAAATTTTCCGGCGTGTCTTTTTGGATGACCCGGCCTTTTTTCAGCAGGATCACCTCGTCGGCAATACACTCAATGTCTGACACAATGTGCGTGGCAAGCAAAATAATCTTGTCCTGCGACAGTTCAGCCAGCATATTTCTAAAATTAATGCGCTCTTTCGGGTCAAGCCCGGCGGTAGGCTCGTCGAGCACCAGGATCTGCGGGTCGCCTAAAAGCGCCTGCGCAAAAAGCAGCCGCCGTTTCATGCCGCCGGAAAATGAACCGGCCTTTTTGTTTTTCACTTCGGCCAAATTCACCTTTTGCAGCATTTCGTCGATCGTTTTACCGCTGCACTTTACACCTTTTACAGAACACATGTATTTTAAAAACATGGAAGCTGTAAACGCATCGTAAAGCGCCTGCTGCTGCGGCATGTAGCCGATCTTTTCACGGTACTTTGCGCCAAGCGACAAAATTTCCTTCCCATCCAGCAAGACAGAGCCGGACGTGCGCTTTACGTTGTCGGTAAGCAGGTTGATCAGCGTCGTCTTGCCCGAACCGTTCGGCCCAAGCAGGCCGTAAATGCCTGCCTCCAGCGTAAGGCTCAGATCGTTTACAGCTTTATTGCCGGAATAATCTTTTGTTAAGTTCTGAAGTTCCAGTTTCATCTCATTTTGCCCTCGTTCTACATTCTCGTACAATACATATGGCCATAAGCGCGACCGCCGCTGCAAGCAGCACGAGCTGCGCGGTAAATGCACCGATTCCCTGCCCCGCCAGCAGGACGCTGTTTAAACTGAACTGCTCAGTGACCGCAAACGTGCGGACCGGCAGGATGTTCGCCGCATACAAAAGCGACGGCAGCAAAAACACCGCACCGGCGGCAACCGCCGCTGCGATCTGCGGCAAAAACGACGAAAGCGCCACAACTATGCAGGCCGTTGCCGTGACCAGCACAAATGCAAAAACAAAGCCAAGCACCAGATAGCCAAGAAGCGATACATTTAAAGAAACATTTTGCAACAGCTGCAGATTTTGAATGTTTGCAGCCAGATCAGGCAGACCGAAAAGGTGATCTGCCCGGTAGACCGCAGCCAGGTAAAAAGCCGCGCACAGCAAAAACACCGGCAAAAGCACGGCCGCAAATTTTTTCACCGTAAGCGGCAGACGGCCGCGTTTTGTACTGTGATTCAACACATGCATACCGCTTCCTCTTTCGGCTGCAAAAGTACCGGAAAACATTAAAATGACAGCGCAGACCGTTAACAGGATCCCGTTTTGAATGCTTTGCCCGGAAAACAAGCTGTTGTAGCCGATCTCATTCATCAGCACCGGTTCAATGCCACGCTGCTGCAGTTTTTCAATAGACGCCACCTGGTCGCGCAAAAGCTGCAGTGCTTCACGCTGCGTGACGTACGCTTCATTTTTTGCTTTTGCCACTTCATATTCGCCCAAGGTCAAACTGCCCTGCGAAAAAAGTTCTGCCTGGTGGTCAAACTCAGCCTGCGCCGCGTCTACGCGCTGCTGTATCTCGTCCAGGCTCGTATATACTTCTGCATCCAGCTTGCCGCCGTACTGTGCATAATAATCGTTCAAATACGTTTGAACCGGCGAAAAAACAAGTGCGTTGGTGTTTAGGCTTACGCCAACGATCACAAAAAACACGGCCAAAATCACGAGGCCCCTGCCGGTATGCATGATTTTAAACGTTTCAAACCGTCTGCCATAAAGCACGTTTTGCACTTTTGCGTAAAATACCGAAAACTTTGCCGACCACACAGACAAATAACGAAACAGCTTTGCCGGCGACCTTACGGGGTAACTGCGCACAGAAACGACCAGCAGCAACGCAAAAAGCACGACAAAAAGCAGGCACAAAACCGCATAGATCACAATATCTGCACGCACCGGCACCGAAAAGAGCGGCAGCAGTTCGTACTTTGTTAAACTCGTGTAATCCAGCAAAGAAAAAACATTTACCGTTTTAAAAAACGAGACCGTGCTGTGCACCGGAATGCTTTGATACATTACAAACTCCGCCCCGACAAAAGCGCCAAACAGCGTGCAAACAAAAGCAATGTTGCTAAACAGCGAAATCAAAAGCAAAATCAACATGGCTGCCGCAGCCGCCAAAGCGGCTTTAAAGGCGATCAGCACAGCGAACAGCTGCAAAAAGTTCAGCTGCAAAACAGAATCTGCAAACATTTGTGAAGACTGTATAGACGCCGTTACATCAAACGGTATAGCATAGAGTTTTTGCGCCAACAGAATTTCCGGCACATAAACCAGAACTGAAAAAACGAACGAAAGTGCAGCCAAAATCAAAATTTGCCGCGCTTTCAAACTTGCCCTGCCCTTTTTGCAGGTATTAATAAGCAGTTGCAGGTCACGACCGGACAAAAAAGAAACGGCAGTAAACGCACAAAGCAAAACCAGTACCAGATCGCCGACTTGGTAGGTAAGCACCGCGCTTGCCGGGTAATCATTGACCGGTGTAAGAGCAATGTTTTTGTTTTGCGCGTAGTCTGCCGTTGTTTTTTGTATGGACTTATTGGAAAAAGAGTTTGTGTCTGAAAACAGTTTTCTGGAGGACAGGTCGCTGCCCTTTTCAAGCACAGAATCTATATAGGCGCTGTAGCCGTTTTGATAGTCGAGCTGTGCTGCAAAATGGGCATAAAATTCCGCCAGCAGTGTGATTTGAGCAAAAGAGTACTTGCCGCTTTTATATTCTTCATAATAAACCGGCTCTTCCTGTATCAGCGCCGTTTCCTGCGCAGCATATAATGCCGAATATTCCTGCGCATCTGCAGCCTTCAGAGTCTCAAAATCGGCAAAGGATTTCAGCACCTGGAATTTTTCATTCTGGGCATAGACCTGCTGCGCCCCGTCAGACAGCAAACCGGCATTTTCCCGGAAAACAGCTGTATAGTCAGAAAAGGCAAAACCGTATTCCTGCACATTTTTTTGCTGCATAACGTAAAAAACAGCGCAGTTCAAGAGCAGCAGCACAACTGCCGCCGCTATAAACTTTTTATTTTTAAGGATTCGTATCAGTTCCATACTTTTCAATTCATTTCAAAACATTGACATTCTCAAATGCCTTGTTTTCTTTAACGGTTGAGATTTAAACGTTTTCACCGGCCACATAACCGGCAAAAATCTGCGCCGCATTGGCGTTAAACAGAAATGGTTTACGCCGCGTCACCGTAAATGTCTGACAAATCTAAAGAACCATCAAAACATACAATCGAATTGCCGGGTTTTTGCATTTCGTATTCTTTCACTAAAATATAGGATTCGTAGGTCGGTAACACGATTTCGTCTACCTTGCGCACAAAGAGACGATCCGGTGTGTCCTCGTCGGCCTCCAGCAAGGTACAACGGGAAACGCCGGAGACATCGTTCCCGATATAGCAGACAATTTTTGCTGAATCCAGGTCTTCATCCATTTGTGAGATACACAACACTGAATCCAACTCACTGCCATCCGAAATGCGACTGCTCGACACATATCGGTTTTTATAATACTTATGTTTTTTATAAAGCGACAGATGTGTTATAGCTGCTTCTCTGTCATCCGGCGGCACGGCACTAAACAACACCGCAAAATAATCGCCATACTGTTTTTTCACCAGTATTTCTACTTCTTTGTTGCCCAGGCCTTCTTCAAATCCATAGCGTTCTTTGGAAACGACCGATTTAATAGAGTCGTCGCTGTTCGGGTCAAGCAGCGTGGCGCCGTAGCCGAAATACCCGGCTGCAGCGGCTGCCACAAGAACAATGAAAACAATACAGACGATCAAACCTACTTTCTTTTTGGTGACATGTGTTTTCATAAAGCAGCCCCCTTTGACAATGGGATTTAGGGCAAAGTACCCCTACTATAATTTCATATTAGACCATAGTCGAAGAAAGTGCAAGATTATATTGTCACAAAAAAATCAACTTTGTATACTGGCACAAAATACCAGGCATTCTCTTATGCAATATACACAACAAAAGCAACACGAATAATATGCACCCAAAAGACGAACACTTATGGGTGCATATTATTGTACATTCCTATCTGTCTAACCTCATTTTAAAACATTTATATCTTCAAACGGTTTGTCTGTTTCCAACAGGTGCGATTTGTCCAGCACATAGTAAGTTTCCAACCCGCTTTCCACCTGTTCACCAGTCGTGATAGTCTGAAACAGCAGAACATCTTCACCACCGAAATAGCAGTCATCCTCCGCCCCACGCGGCACGAACTGTGTGACGATATTACCGGATTTGTCATAAACATAGATCTGCCGTTCACTCTCACCTTGGCCGCCTGCCGCAATTTGCCGAACATTATCAAAATACAGATAATTGCTGTCACCATAAATTAGGCCCGGGCCATTCAGCGTACAAAAAACCGTGCTTTTTTTGCTTTCCATGTTGTACAGACAAACCGTGTTTTCATCTTCAAAATAGTACACGCCATCTTCACCGGCAAAATACCAATAACCGCTTCCTGTGATCTCACCGGTCTCCTTCAAATCATGAATGTTGACATACCGAAGCGACTGTGCATAGCCATTGCCCTGCGTGTCGGTGTATGACACCGTCTTAAAGAATATATAATTTCCATAAGCGCTCAGCGAGACCAAATTGGCTCCGATAGCACTGTATTCATACACCTTTTCCGGTGCATCCGGACTTGTGTTGCCGATTCGTGTTCGGTAAATCCTGGCCGTTGTCTGCTCCATCTCACCGCCATCATAAATAAAATACACATAACCGCGGTGCACAAAAAAGTTGATACTGATGCTGCCGGCACTGTCAAACAAATAGGCTGCAGGCCGGCGCTTGAGCGTTTTGGGAGAAATCTGGTACAGGTATACACGCTCTACGCCGTCATCCTCCTCGTGGCCAAGCAGATAAAGATTGCCGTCGTAGTAAAAAATCGGCATGTATATATAAAATGTCATCATCGACAGGTACGCCGGACAGTCAGAACTGTCGTGCGTACAGTTCGCCCGGTCACAGACCGGGTATGCCTCATTTTGCACCGGGTCATAAAAATACAAAATAGAATTTTTTACAGAGTAATAACCACCGTCACCCTGTGCCATGCCGGACAACGAATCCAGAAAATTTTGATAATCTTCACCGGCCACATAAGCGGCGGAATTCTGCGCTATATTGGCCTCGATCGGTTCCGCTGTGCAGGCGCACAGGCTAAACACCATGATCAACATCAGAACAGCGGTAACTGCCTTTTTTGTAAATTTCATAACCTGCTCCTTGAAAGTAAAATATGTTATTTGTATTTATGCCTCTTCTCCGTATACATCCGATAAATCAAAGGAACCGTCCTGACAAGTAATCGAATTGCCGGCCTTGGTCAAATCATATTCTTTGGCTATAATATAAGGTTCATCCTGCGGCGGCGTAAATTCTTCTAATTTACGCACATAGGGGTGTTCAAATGCATCTGTATCAACCTCAAATACACTGCACGCCGTTTCGCTGCTTGGTGTGTTTGCAAAAAAACAGGCAACGTGTGTGGAAGGGTTATCTTCATCGGTCAACGGGCACACGGTTGCCATTTCAAAATCACCGCCGCCACTACCGCCAGACGAATGACAAATTTCATAACGGTTTGCATATGCCTTGTGCTTTTTATAAACATTGAAATAGGCGTCTGCTGTTCCCTGCCCATCCGCAGGCAAAGCATAAAACAGCACTGCAAAATAGTCGCCATACTGTTTTTTGACCAGTATTTCTACTTCTCTATCGCCAAGGCCTTCTTCAAATCCATAGCGTTCTTTGGAAACGACCGATTTAATAGAGTTGTCGCTGTTCGGGTTAAGCAGTGTGGCGCCGTAGCCGAAATACCCGGCTGCAGCGGCTGCCACAAGAATAATCAATACGATACAGACGATCAAAACCGCTTTCTTTTTGATGATATATGTTTTCATAAAAAAGCACCTCCTAGGGAAAGTTTTTTATTCTTAAGAGTTGCGCATACCGGGAATGTCCTCCACTGAACCTTCCAAACAGACGATCGAATTACCGGACTTTGCCAAGTCATATTCTTTTACGAAAATATACGGTTCGTTCTGCGGCACTTCAAGTTCTTCTACTTTTCTATAATACGGATATTCTGCATTTTCAGGATCCATTTCGATCACACTGCAGATTGGCGCATTGCCGGATGTATCCGCAAAAAAGCAAAGCATATGGGCAGAATTTGTTGCTGGAATTTGACAATACAAAGGTCCTTCATAGCCATTTGCGTCTCTGGTACTCGATTCAAAAATATAACGATTTTTATAATAGTTATGCTTTTTATACACGGAAAAATATGTGCCGCCCTTTTCTGCATTACCCTGCGGGAGCGTCTGGAACAATACGGCAAAATAATCGCCATACTGCTCTTTGCTGTCTCTTATACACATCTGACGCTGCCGACGACTTAATA
>URDW01000114.1 GCA_900546735.1 uncultured Oscillospiraceae bacterium | reverse complement strand
TATTCATATTGTCCGACGCGGAAGAAAGGAACAGAATCGGCACGCTGGAGACGGTGCGGATCTTTTCGCACCAGTAGTAGCCGTTGAAAAACGGCAGGCCGATATCAAGCAGCACCAGGTGCGGCTGGTACGCCAGAAACTCGGTCAGCACATTTTGAAAGTCCTGCACATACTTTGCCTCGAGCCCCCACGCCTCGGCCTGGCGCGCCACGGCTGAGGCGATGCCGGCGTCATCTTCCACTATGAAAATTTTGTACATAATTTCACCTCAAAGACGGTTTTATTGTAGCAAAAAGAAGAAGCGATTGCAAGACGACAAAAGCGCCCGTGACCGGGCGCTTTTTATTCTGTAAAAATTATTTTGCTGACAGTTTAAAGCTAAGATTCAGGGGCACTTGCATCAGCCCGGCATTTTTCCATGTATTTCTTTGTCCACGGGCAGACGGCCAGGCAAACGCCGCAGCTGCCGTCGGTCACGCCGATACGTTTGCCGCGTTTACCAACCGTTCTGCTGCACTTATACGGATTTAAAAGGCGGCTGCGCTTTGTGCCCACAGACCAAAGTTCCCCTTTGACCGCATGACCCGGGCAGGCATCCACACAGGCATGGCAATCGCCGCAAAAAGACGCGGTGACCGGCGTGCCGGTCTGAAACGGCATGTCGGTGATCACACCGTTTAAGCGCACAGCGGCGCCGTACTCCCGGGTCACGAGCACAGCCGAACGACCGATCCAGCCAAGGCCGGAACGGGTGGCCAGCGTTTTAAACGGCAGCGGCGTGACAAAGTGCCGGTTCTGCTTTTCGCGCGCCAGGGAAACGGCGCGGTAACCGAGGGATTGAATTTTGCCTTCGAGTTCCAGGCTGATCTCTTTCAGCCGGGCTGACACTTCCTTATACTCCTTATAATAAGCAGGCGACGGTGTGTCGCTTACACTGGGAAACACGTTCAGCGCGATCGCAATGCAAACGCCGTACGGCATATTCTGCTTTTCGGCGGCATCCACCCCGTGCAGGTCGGCAAAACCAACCAAAGATACGCCTTTGTCCTTTAGCCACTCGGATAGGATGACGTTGTTCTGCTGCACGGCCTGCACCTCCAGACGCCCATTTCGTTATTTATAGTATAACATATAGGATCCCGGCGGTGCAATACACACCCGCTTCTCTTAAAATAAGATTATTGCTGCAAAAACAAAAAGCAAAGTACATATATCCTGTACTTTGCCGGCGAATACACATTTTTTAGAAGGTTATAGCAAAAAGCACCGTATCCTTAACAAGATACGGTGCACTGGTGGAGACGGGGGGACTCGAACCCTCGACCTTTCGGATGTGAACCGAACGCTCTAACCAGCTGAGCTACGCCTCCGTACTGCGAAAGAACTTTTCTCTTTCGCTGACGTGTTATATTATACACGATGCTTTTACGAATTGCAAGAAAAATCTTAGCAGTTTTCAGAAAAATCGGTTGCACTCTAAATTTGCTGCGATCAGACCGCCCATGTTTTATAAATGCCGAATAAAATGAGACGCATGGGGCACCACAACATCGTCATACACAAAAACCATATTAAAGAGCAGTCAAACAGCGCTTTTACATTAGCGCCGGCGTTTAGCATCGCATAGCATATAAACCCACTGCGTTATTGGCAATTAAAAACATCGCAAAATGCACTTGACAAATACCCCGCCAGGGTATAAGATAAAAGCAAGATACCGGTACGGGGTATTTAAAGGAGCGAATAAAATGAGCAAAGGAAACGGCTGCAGCACAGCCAATACGACAGATAGAAAAAACGGATCCGCCTGCTGCCACCAAAAGGCTACGCCGCGCAGCGCCGAAGCGCAAAAGCTTTTGCAAAACCGCTTGAACCGCATGATCGGCCAGCTGGGCGGCATCAAAAAAATGATCGACGAAAACCGCTACTGCGGCGACGTGCTGGTGCAGGTGGCGGCGGTCGAGAGCGCACTGCAAAGCTTTGGTTACATTGTATTGAAAGACCACCTGGAAACGTGTGTGACCGAAGAGGTCAAGGCCGGCAACCCGGACATTATGGACGAAACGCTCGACCTGATCAAAAAGATCAAGTAACAAGAAGGTGACGGTATGAAAACCGAAAAATTCAACGTCAGCGGCATGACCTGTGCTGCCTGCCAGGCAAATGTGGAGCGCTGTGTGCGCAAGCTGGACGGCACGCAGGACGTAAATGTCAGCCTGCTGGCCAACCAGATGACCGTGTCGTACGACGAAAACAAAGTAAAAGAAAGCGACATCATCCACGCTGTGGAAAACATCGGCTACGGCGCCGAAAGCGCAGAAAAAAAGGCCGGTGACGATACGACCGAAGCCGGCTCTTTCAAAAAAGAATGGGAAGACCGAAAGGCCAGAACCAACCGTTCCACAAAAGCCATGAAAACACGCCTGATCAGTTCGGTCGTGATCCTGATCCCGCTGATGTATGTGGCCATGGGACACATGCTGCCCCTGCCGATGCTGCCGTTTTTAGACGGCACGGAAAACGCGCTGATCTCGGCATTTGTGCAGCTGCTTTTGACCATACCGGTTCTATTCCTGAACCGTGCGTTTTTCACACGCGGGTTTAAAGCGCTTGTCAAACGCGCGCCGAACATGGATTCCCTTGTAGCGATCGGCGCCGGCGCATCGTTTGTATACGGGCTGTTCGCCATGTTCAAGATGGCCTACGGCTTCGGCCACGGCGACATGGCTGTGGTGCACGAGTACGCCCACGCGCTCTATTTTGAGTCGGCCGCCATGATCCTGACGCTGGTCACCGTGGGCAAATATCTGGAAGCGAGGTCCAAATCCAAAACCTCCGACGCACTCGGCAAGCTGGTCGACCTGACACCGAAAACCGCAACTGTACTTGTAAACGGCGAAGAAAAACGCATACCGGCCGAAAAGATCAAAGCCGGCGACACCGTTGTGATCCGCCCCGGCGAAGTCATCCCGGTAGACGGTACCGTGCAGGAGGGCAGCGGCTATGTGGACCAGGCCGCCATCACCGGCGAAAGCATTCCGGTGGAAAAAAATCCCGGCGACGAGGTGATCTCGGCCACGATCAACAAAAACGGCTCGTTTCGCTTTACGGCCTCCAAGGTCGGCAACGACACGACCCTGGCGCAGATCATTCGGCTGGTGGACGAGGCCGGCAATTCCAAAGCGCCGATCGCCCGCCTGGCCGACAAGGTCAGCGCCGTATTCGTACCGGTCGTCATGGCCATTGCGCTGGTGACCGCCATTGTCTGGCTGATCGCCGGCGACGGTTTTGAATTTGCGCTGTCGAACGCTATTTCCGTGCTGGTGATCTCGTGCCCGTGTGCGCTTGGCCTGGCCACGCCGGTCGCGATCATGGTGGGCACCGGCAAAGCCGCCGAATACGGCATTTTGATCAAATCGGCCGAGAGTCTCGAAAACCTGCATAACGCCGACACGATCGTGCTGGACAAAACCGGCACCATCACCTCCGGCAAACCGGCCGTGACCGACGTAGAGATTTTAGACAAATCGATAGATGAAACCGCCTTTTTAACACTGGCGGCAAGCGCAGAGGCGCTGAGCGAACATCCGCTGGCCGGCGCCGTAACGCAATATGCCGGCGAAAAAGGCATCGCCATCCAAAAAGCCGAGCGCTTCGAGGCGATCGCCGGGCGCGGCATCCGTGCCAAGCTGCCGCAGGGCGAAGTGCTGGCCGGCAACGCCGCACTGTTTCAGGAAGCAGGCATGGACTGGAAACCGGCCGAGGCCGCAGCGAACCGCCTTTCCAAAGCCGGAAAAACGCCGCTGCTGTTTGCGCTAAACGGCAAAATCACCGGCGTGATCGCGGTGGCCGACACGGTAAAAGAATCCAGCATACACGCGATAGACCGGTTTAAAAAAATGGGTCTGCACGTCATTATGCTGACCGGCGACAACCGCCAGACGGCACAGGCCATTCAGGAAAAGCTGCAGATCGAGGAGGCCGTTTCCGACGTGCTGCCGACCGAGAAAGAGGCACAGATCCGCCGCCTGCAGGAACAGGGACGCAAAGTCATCATGGTGGGCGACGGCATCAACGACGCGCCGGCGCTGATGCGCGCAGACATCGGCATGGCGATCGGCGCAGGCACCGACATTGCGATCGACTCGGCCGACGTTGTGCTGATGAAAAACTCGCTGGAGGACGTTGCCACTGCCATTGCGCTGAGCAAGGCCGTCATCCGCAATATTAAAATGAACCTGTTTTGGGCGTTCTTTTACAACATTCTGGGCATTCCGGTCGCCGCCGGCGCGCTCTTCCCTGCTTTCGGCATCCGCTTAAGCCCAATGATCGGCTCGGCCGCCATGAGCCTGAGCTCCGTGTGTGTAGTCACAAACGCGCTGCGCCTGCGCTTTTTCAAAGACAAAGACAAAACTGAACCGGCGCAAAACACGGCGCCCGAAGCCAAAGAGCAAACCACTGCCCAACCGGCAGATGAAATTGAAACCAAGAAAGGAAATGAGCAAATGAAAAAGATCCTCACAGTAGAAGGCATGATGTGCAACCACTGCAAAATGCATGTGGAAAACGCGCTCAAAGGCGTGGACGGCGTTGCAGACGCCCAGGTAAACCTGGAGCAGAAGACCGCCGAAGTCAACCTGGCAAAGGATGTGGCAGACGACGCACTGACATCCGCCGTAAAAGATGCAGGTTACGAAGTGACCGGCTGCAAAAACGCCTGACATATTGCCATGCGCCCCGATTCGTTGTATAATAACGATCGGGGTGTTTTTATGACCACAAATGAGATCCGAGAACTGATCGGCGACTTTCCGATCATCGCCGCGATCAAAGACGACAGCGGGCTGGAACAGTGCCTGAACAGCGACTGCCAGATCGTGTTTGTGCTTTACGGCAGCATCAATTCCATTGCCGGTATCGTGCACCGGCTGAAAGACGGCGGCAAGACCGTGTTTGTGCACAGCGACCTGATCGAAGGGCTTTCGGCACAGGAAGCCGCAGTCGATTACCTGATCGCGCACACCAGCCTGGACGGCATCATTTCCACCAAAATGCCGCTGCTGCGGTTTGCCAAGGCCAAAGGGCTGACGACGATTCTGCGCTTTTTTGTGATCGACTCCCTCGCCCTGCAGAACATTTCCAAGGTCAAAAACGAGCGCTCAGTGGATTTTATTGAAATTTTGCCCGGACTGATGCCGAAAGTGACGGCAAGCATTGTGCAGGCGACCGGGAAAGATGTGATCACCGGCGGCCTCATTACCGAAAAGGGCGATGTGATGACCAGCCTGGACGCCGGCGCATGCGGCGTTTCGACCACCAATCAAAAAGTGTGGTTTATGTAAAAAAGGCTTGCACTGCCTGCAAAACTGTGGTAACATAAAAACAGATATATAGCCGAAGAGAAAAGAGAAACGGCAAAAAAGCGGATTCATCCGTTTTTTTGTCGTTTTTTATTTTTAAGGAGGAAAATATATGTACGATGTAGCCGTAATCGGCGCCGGTATTGTTGGCGCTGCATGCGCATGGAGGCTGTCGCGCTGCAAGCTGAACGTGGTTCTGCTTGAAAAGGAAAACGACGTCTGCATGGGCACGACCCGTGCGAACAGCGCGATCATCCACGCCGGATACGACCCAAAACCCGGTACGCTGATGGCTAAGCTCAACGTGCGCGGCAACGCGCTTTGCAAAGAGATCTGCAAAAAGCTGGATGTGCCGCTGAAAGAGACGGGGTCGCTTGTACTGGCTTTTGACGATGAAGAGTGCGAAGAAGTGCGCGCCCTGTTCGCCCGCGGGCAGCAAAACGGCGTGCCCGGCCTGGAGATTTGGGACACGCAGAAAATTCTGCAAAAAGAGCCGAACGTGGCCAAAAATGTGAAGCTGGCACTTTGGGCGCCGACCGCCGCAATCGTCAATCCATGGGAAATGGGGCTGGCCATGGCGGAGACGGCTGTACGAAACGGCTGCACTCTGCACCGCTCTTTCCCGGTAACGAAAATCGAAAAAACAGACGGCGGCTACACGCTGCACTCGGGCGACGTCGCCGTGCGCGCCCGCTACGTCATCAGTGCCTGCGGCGTGCACGCAGACGAAGTGCGCAGCATGGTGTCGCCCGCTCCATACAAAATCATTCCCACAGCCGGCGAATACTACCTGCTGGATAAATCCGAAGGCAAAACCGTTTCGAGCGTTGTATTTCAGTGCCCGTCCAAAAAAGGCAAGGGCGTTTTAGTGGCGCCGACCGTACACGGCAACCTGATCGTGGGGCCGACGGCCACGCTGAAAGACGACCGCGACGACACAGCCAACACGGCTGCCGGCATGCGGGAGATCCGTGAAAAAGCCGTAAAATCTGTGCCGGGCGTCAATTTCCGCCAAAACATACGAAACTTTTCAGGTGTGCGCGCCAATTCCACGGCAGACGACTTCATTATTGAATTTGCCGACAAGAACTTTCTGGACGTTGCCGGCATCCGTTCGCCCGGCCTGACCGCCGCACCGGCCATTGCCGAACAGGCGGCTGAAATGCTGTTTGCCGCCGGACTGCCGAACGAAGAAAAAGAGCACTACACCGACAGCCGCACGCACATCCACTTCAACACACTGGACGAAAAGGCGCAGCAGGAGATCGTGCAGAAAAACCCGCTTTACGGCCGCGTGATCTGCCGCTGTGAAACGGTGACGGAGGGCGAGATCGTAGATGCCATCCACTCACCCGTTCCGCCCTGCTCGGTGGACGGTATCAAACGGCGCACCGGCACAGGCATGGCTGTCTCTTATACACATCTCCGAGCCCACGAGACACTGAGCGATCTCGT
>URDW01000113.1 GCA_900546735.1 uncultured Oscillospiraceae bacterium | reverse complement strand
GCCTTGCGCTGGGCCTTTCCACTTTTATTATGCAGGCAAGCGAAAGCGTGATCTCGGTTTGCTTCAACGCATCGCTGCTGCGTTACGGCGGCGACACGGCGGTGGGCGCCATGACGATTTTAACAAGCGTTATGCAGTTTGCCATGCTGCCGCTGCAGGGGCTTGGCCAGGGTGCGCAGCCCATCATCAGCTACAACTACGGCGCCGGCAATACAGAGCGTGTCAAGTCCGCATTTAAGCTGCTTTTGATCACCAGCATGTGTTACGCCACGCTGCTTTGGGCAGCCGTAATGCTGTTTCCGCAGGCTTTTGCCGCCATGTTTACAAGCGAGCCGGAACTGCTTGCATTCACGAAAAAAGCGCTGCGCATCTATATGGCGTGCATGCTGCTTTTCGGTATTCAGATGGCGTGCCAGATGACATTTACCTCGCTCGGCAACGCCAAAGCCTCCATCACCGTTGCGGTGGTGCGCAAATTTGTGCTGCTGATCCCGCTCATCTACATTATGCCGCAGATTTTTCCGGCCGACAAAACGACCGCTGTTTACGCGGCGGAACCGGTGGCTGATTTTATTGCGGTTACGTTTACCGCCATTTTGTTTACAGTGCTGTTTAAAAAGGTGCTGAAAAAAATGCGCAGCACAAGCCAAAATGCTGCCGCGCAGAGCGTGAAAACAGAAAAAGAATGATATAAAACGACGAACCCCCAAGGTGCTTTGCAAAGCACCTTGGGGTTTTTTATGCAGAAATTTGGGCAATCCATGCTCGCCTTTCATTTTTTCTTCCCTCTTCCATCTATATTTTCTAAAAAAGACGCCCCCGCGGTTTCCCGCAGGGGCGCTTTTTAGAAAGGAGACGACAGATTATTTCTGCCAATCGTAATTGTAGAAGCGGACCTTCACCGGATCAGAGGTGACCTTGTTGCCGTAAACGTCTTCCACGGTAACCTGGATCCAGCAGGTGTGCGCACCGACAACGGAGTTCTTCGCACGGATCAGTGCGGTCATACCGTCTTCGGCAGCCTCGATGTCGGCTTCCGGATCGTCCACAGACCAGTTGGCATAAGACCAAGTGATGCTGCGAACATTTGCACCTTCGTTGATCTGGATGCCCAGTTCGACCGGCGTGCTGTTCCAGCGGTTATACCATTTCACCTGCTGGTACACGACCTGGCCAACGGCCTCGCCGTTCTGTGTGATCACAACAGATTCGATCGAGCCGCCGAGATCCAGAGACTTCAGCGCATCAAGCAGAACTTCTGTTACAGAATCCACATCTTCCTGCGTTGCCAGCTCTCTGTCACGCACATATTTTGCAGCGTTCAGAGTCGTTTCAATCGCAGCAGCCTGCTCTTCTGTAAGTTCAGTGCTTTCCACAAATGCAATGGCTTCATTCAAAGCCGTCTTGTCGGCACGCACACGAACAACGCAGCTTACGACCAAGCCGCCGTCTTCCGTGGTGGCGGTGATTTCCGCATCACCAGGGCCGACTGCCGTTACAACGCCGTTTTCAACCGTTGCAATGGAAGCATCCGACGTTGTCCAAGCAGCGTTCGTGTTTTTCACGGTGACCGGCTTAAAGCTCAGGCTCAGCGTCATGGTTGTGCCCTGATACATATCAGCTTCCGTCTGGCTGATCGAAACATCCGTCACTCTGCCTGTAAAGAATGCAGACAGGCGGTCGAAGAAATCGATCAGGCCGGCCGTGCCGATGCCTTCGCCGGTGATGAAACCGAAAGTGAGCCAGTCAAGCAGTTCGTCTGCCGTTTTCGCCAGTTCTTCCAGTACCGGGTTGCCGCTGTTGTAAAGCATTTCAAACACAGCGCTCCAGCGATCGTTCAAATCGCCAAGGCCGCTGATTGCGCCTTCGCCGGCGTCATAAACGCCCTTGTAGATGACATACACAGCGTTCAGGATCTTGTCTACGCCGTTGTCCTCTTTGTACATTTCGGCAAACGTGCCCAGGATCTCGGCCAGGCTGGCCTTGTCCTCTGCACTCATGTTGGCATAGCTGCCGACCAGATCCACAATGGTATTGATGTTGTCCTGATAGAAGATCAGATCCACGATGTTGCGCATCAGGACTGTGACAAAGTCGGCCTTGTCCACATCCACCAGCTTGTAGGCGGTCTTGCCGGAGGCAGAGTCATACTCCGCCACGGTGCCCACGCAAAGCTGGGTGAAGTCAGACAGGAACGGGATCTTCAGGTTCAGCTTCTGGCCATTGACCTCCAGGTCGGCAAGCAGGTCAAGCACGATCTGCTGCAGGTTAAGGTTCAGGTCAAAGCTGAGGTTGTAGATCGGGCGGACGGTGTCGAGCAGCACGAACACGGACTGCAGCGCGTTTTCAACCGCGGTCTGCAGGTTGCCGCACTGGATGAAGTACAGCGCGTTCGGCAGGATGTCGAGCAGCGTGTCGACCGGCGCCTCGTACACACGGTCGACCAGATCCAGGATCGGGTCGATGATGGCGCTGATCATCTGGTCGTACGTGCCATCGGCGGCCAGCTTTTCGTACTCGTCAGCCGGCATCACGTTTTCGCAGCCGATCGCCTCGAGCAGCGGGGCAATACCGTTGCGGTAGCCCGGGTAACTCTTCATGGTGACCGTGCCCAGGATGGTCAGGTCTTTCTGGCCGGACATCAGGGTGGCCATGATCGGGGCAAACGGGCTAAGCGCATCTTTCAGACCCGCTTTGAACGTTTCGGTGTCGCCCGGCAGCACGCCCCAGTCGTAGTTCGGGTTTGCCGCAGCGGCTTTCCAGTCACTCAGATCCACACCGAGCAGGTCTTGCAGGATCGGAAGCAGGTCGATGCCGATGCCGTCCAGCTGTTCCATGACCAGCGCGATGATGCTGTTGATGGTTTCGTTGGTGTAGAAGTCGTCGGCAATGTAGCTGCGGATCATTCCGCCCAGGGTCGGCATGTCGGCGCCGCCCAGGATGATCATCATGTTGTTGATGAAGTCGTCCAGATTGTCGGCGATGAACTGCGCCTGGTCTTTTGTCCAGTCTTCGGAGTAAGTCACTTCG
The DNA here is from genome assembly GCA_900546735.1 of uncultured Oscillospiraceae bacterium. Classification (GTDB taxonomy): domain Bacteria; phylum Bacillota; class Clostridia; order Oscillospirales; family Acutalibacteraceae; genus Scybalenecus; species Scybalenecus merdavium. The sequence goes on along the minus strand of URDW01000113.1, from coordinate 3,834 downwards.
TTGATGGCCTGGTTGACCAGCACGGGTTCGCCCTGTTCGTCCAGAATGGGGTTGCCTTCCTCATCATAAGACGGCACAGGCGTCTTCAGGTAGTTCAGTTCTTTCGAGGCATACGTCTGCGGCACAAACAGCTCGGTCAGGGCGCAGATGACGTTGTCGGGGTCGTTGCCAAGCCCCTGCAGGATGCCCATAATATCGTCGCTGAGGGCGATCTCAGAACCGGTCAGCTGGCCGATCAGGGCAAGAAGCGAATCCATAAAATCTTTGTCGCCGAGCATCGGCAGCACATAGCGCAGCAGCGCCAGCAGGGTGGCCGGCCGATCCGACACATATTCATTGCGGGTGCCACTGGAGCGCACACTGGAAACGCCCAGGTTCATGGTGCCAAGGCTGGCCAGGTAGGCTTGGTCGATCGTCGGCAGCGCCAGCGTTGCATCCGGTGCGACCATGCCCAGAATCATCGGCAAAAGCTTGTTGATGTCGTTCAGAACAGAAATGTCCAGCGTGTCGGCCAGCACGGCGGCCAAAATGCCGTAAAGGTTGTTGGCGCCGAGCGCGTCCGTCACCGTTTGGCCAATGTCCATTTCATACGCTTCGATGATGCCCCACAGCGCCTCGACTTTGACGCTGCCGTTGAGCTGGATGCCGCGCAGATGCGTGCCGATCATGTCAAATTCCATCATGTACGCCAGCTTCGGCAGCAAATCGAGCACATAGGTGATGGGCTGGTCGGCCAGCTTATTGACCCAGTCGAGCAGCGGGTTGAGGATCGGCGGCAGCAGATCCTGCGACCACTGGTAAGTATTATACGTAGAAGTGGGGGTCAGGTTTTCGCAGCCAAGCAGCTCCAAAAGCGGCAAAATCTCGTTGTTGTAGAGATTCATGGGCTCGATGCGGGCGTCGGCCGAGCCGAGGCCGCCAACAATTTTAATGCCGCCGGTCAGCGCCTTGTTGGTGAGCACGGCGCTGAGCACATTTTGAATGCCGCACAGCGAGTAGCTGACCGCCATGACAAAGCTGTTTTGGTCGGTCACGCCCCAGGTGGTGTTCATGTCAAAAGCGTCCCAGTTGGTGCCGGCGGCCTGCATGGCGGCCTTGGCCTGCGGATACTGGTCGCTCAGATAGCCGGCCACGTCTTTCGGATAAAGCGCAATGTCCAGCTCCAGCGCCACGTCTACAACTGTGTCGTAGCCAAGCACACTCAGCAGGGTGTTGACGGTGCTGCCCAAATCCACGCCGTTCAGCGTTTCGACCAGCATGCCATACACCGTAGTCACCAGCGTGTTGACCATGGCGTCTGTATACAAATTATCTTGCAGCGCACCTTTGATCAGCTGCGAGATCACCTGATCCATACTAAGCAGGTCGGAAAAGTCCTGCTCGTGCATCAGGCCGTCGAGCGCGTCGATCACAGTTTGCAGCTTGTCGGACGTAACGTCGTACGCCTCGTCTGCCGTGCGGGCCATGTCGCCGGCCATCGGCGTGGTGCGGGTGGGATAGTCCACATCCGGTGCATCAAGCCAGCCGGAGGCGCCGTTCGTGGCCACAAATTCGTTGTACTCGTCCAGCATGGCGGCGAACGTGTCGTACTTCTGCTGGTACGCGTCGGTCAGGCCAATCGTGTCGATGATGGCGGTTTCCACCCCGCCGATCGCGGCCTGCACGTCTTTGTAGTTTAGGATCGTGATCTGGCCATATTCGTTGTAATTGTCGACCGCCTCGTCGATCTGCGCTTCCACGCGCGCCTGCAGCGTGGAATCAATCGAGTCGATGTAGGCAGCAACAGAGGCAAAGTAACCGTCACCGTACACACGGTCGACCGCTTCTTCTTCATACGCCGAAAGCGCCTCGAACTGAGCGCGGTCGTCGGTGCGCCAGCTCAGCAGCGTGGTCGTATCGAGCGTGGTCAGATCGGTCACCAGCTTGGTGGCGAAATACGCGCCGAAACCGGCCACATCGTCGGCCAATGCACGGGCGTCCACTTCGACCTGCACGTTGTAAATAAAGTCGGTCACATAGCCGGTGCCCTCGGGGAACACACGCTCGATTGCACCGGGCGTGCAAGCCGAGATCAATGCCCACTGCGTCTGCGCCTGTGCCAAAGCGGCAAGCAGCGCATCGTCTGTGGCAGCGGCCAAGTCGGGCACCGTGTCGATCACAGCGTCCACTGTGGCTTTATAACCTGTCAGGTCGTCCACTTCAATCTCTTCGTTGACCAGATCGATGTACGCATTGATCGCGTCCATCGTGGTACCGGCCGCTTCCAGACCGGCCGCCTGTGCGTCGGCGGTACAGCCGAGCAGGCTGGTGCGCAGAGCAATCAGATCCGAATGCAGGGCGGTCAGCGCGTCATGTTCCAGAACGGCCGGGTCATTCGCATCCATCAAGTCCTTGATCTGCGTGGCGTAATCGGTGGCATAGGCCGTGTCGCGCGCCGTCTGTGCATTGGCATAGAAGACCTCGATCGCCTCTTTGTCGAAAAAGTGGTTTATGACCGTGTCGTTGCCCCACAGGCCGACGGCGTCCATCGCGTCGATCTGCGCCTGCATGTCGGTGCAAAGCTGGGCAAGCGCCTCTGGCTCCATAGCGTCCAGATCGTCATCCAGATGATCGGAAACGAACGCATCAAACGCTTTCAGCGCCGCCGGGGTGGCGGTGTCGGCTGCAGTTTCCACACGGTTCCAACTGTTCAGCGAGATCCAGCGGTAGCGGTCGTAACCGCCAAAACCGCTTTCCGCCGTGTTGGTTTGGTGATAATAGCTGTACTGCACACCGCCATACAGCGTGTCGGGCACATCGTCCACATCGGCATAAGCCAGCAGACGGTCGGCCACGCCGGCGCGCGTCAGGTTAAAATAATAGGTGCGCGCCTGCGGCTGATCCGGTGTGCTCCAAAAGCCGCTGTGCTCTTCGTGCGCGCCGCCCTGAAATGCCGTAAACGCATTCAGCGCCGAGTTGGCGACCGCCAGCTCCGAAGGCGTAAGGCCGTACTGCCCGTTTTGCAGCTGTGCGGCCACGGCATTGCGCAGCGACTGCAAGTTGCCGTTGGCACCGCGGCCCGAGTTGGTATAGTTGCGCGCATCGGACTGCACGATCGACCAAAACGCCTCGGCGGCCTTTTCAATGTCGCCGGTCGGGTCGTTCATCGTAACGGTGTAGTTACTGGCGCTGCCCGGCCAGGCCGCGTTTTGCACGCCGTCCGCTTTCAACGCCGTGGCCAGTGCCTGGTACTGGTCGGTGCTGGCCGCCAGTGCCGCAAAACCGGCGCTCAGGCTGGTCAGCAGCATAACGAGCGCCAAAAGCAGGCTGAGCGCTTTTTTGGAGGTTTTTCTCATTTGCATTCTCCTTTACTTAAATATTTTGCAAAGAGTGCCTGCCGAAGGCGCACCGCCCGTGCGCCGCCGACATACATGTTGTACAAAACCAGTCACTTTCCAGAAAACAATTTTGTACTTATTTCTTTACAGTTTCTATTTTACACCAAAGATTGGTCAAGCGTCAAGCAAACAGGCGCTGATAAGATATTAACAAATTCTAAACTTTTTGAAATTTTTCTTTCCAAACACATAAATGTGCAAAAACATGCAGAGTCAGTCACACAAAGCAAAAAAGCAGACCATTTTTACAAAAACGGTCTGCTTTTTTGCAAGATTTTAGTATTTTATGCAACTTTTTTTCTATTATTTAACATATAAAAGCGTATTGTGTTTTAGCAGATAATTTACAACAACTGTAAACGTTAAACAGATTTTTTAAACCTGAATTTGCGCTGCAGCGGATAGATGGACTGGCCGAAGTTAAAACTGTCTCTTATACACATCTGACGCTGCCGAC
>URDW01000112.1 GCA_900546735.1 uncultured Oscillospiraceae bacterium | reverse complement strand
GTCTCCGGCGCCTCCGTCGTGGTGGTCGTGGAAGATGTCTCCGGCGCCTCCGTCGTGGTGGTCGTAGTGGTCGTAGTTGTAGTTGTGGTAGTGGTTGTGGTTGTGGTGGTCTCCGTTGTCGGCTCCTCCGGCGGTACGGTCGGACGCTCATAACCGGCCAGTACATGCAGTTCCTGGTAGATGATCCACACGGCATCTGCCTCGCTGTTGTTCAGCATTGCATTGATGATGGTGGTGACCTGTTCAGGTATATCTTTCACAAAACCCAGTGCAAGACGTACAGCACTTTTGTTTTCATTCAAGTTGACATACAGGTAATGCAGCACCACGTTGAGCGCATCCACCTCGTCTTCCGTTGCGGCCATGTTCGCCCAGTTGAAATAATCTAAATATACCGGAAGCAACAGGCTGGTTTTGTCGCTGAACTGAATCAAGGTCGTCAAGTCCATACCGATCGCCGGCGAGACGTAAGTCTTCAGAATGTACATGATGCACTGTTCATAATTGAAGATCGTCAATTCTTCGCCGTCTACCGTGACGGTTTCCTTAGGCAGGCTGTTGATGGTTTCTTTGATGGTGTCGAGCGTGGCCTGCACGTTCTCATCCTCGCCTACGCCGACCAGACCGACCAGTGTATCAATATTGTCTACCAGGCCGGTGAGGGATTCGTAAAGCGCCGCGCTGTTTTCTACATAAGCGATCGAGCGCAGAATGTTCATCAGACCCTCGGCGGTGTCCGGCACGAATGCGTGCACAATGTTTTTCAGGTAAGTACGCAGCTGCACCTCAGCACCGGCCGTACCGGTTGCTGCGCCAGTGATGATCGTGTAGCTGTCGACCGGCTGCGCAATGCCAAGCGCCTGGCAAAGGCCGTCCAGATCCTCACAAAGAGACACACCATGATCCGGCATACCGATCATAAGGCCGGCGCCGATAGCGTTGGCTACGTTCGCTGTCACAATAGAATCAATAAAGATGTCGGCATGCTCGGCAAACTCGGCCGCATTGACGGTGACCGGGTTTTCGGCGAAATAGCCCGCGAGCACGTCGGCCGTTACGGTCGTTTGCCCGGCGCTCTCCATATAATCGGAAAGGCCGGCAAAAAGTGCCGGGTCGGCTGCTTCGTAAAATGCAGCGTCGGCCGCTTCAGGCAGAACAGATGTCATGCCGGGCACAACGCCCCAAAGTGTTGCCAGCGTGTCGCCTGTAAAGGCAACGCCGGCGAGCATGTCGTTTGCATCCTGCAGGATGCCCGCATATGTACCGCGCGTGGCATTGCCCTCGTACTTAGCGGTGTACGTTACTTCTTTATTTGAAAACGCAAACGCCGCAAACGCAGAGCTGATGACAAGCGCAAATGCCAAAAACGCACTTAAAATTTTGTTGCTTGTTTTCACTTGGGTAAACCTCCTACATATTTTTGCTGTCAAAACCGGCGCTATGCCGCGCATGCCGCCGATAAACAGACAAATTCCAGGCAAAACATACATTTTTTAACCTTGGTTAGTATTATATAAAAACGCGCAACCGTTTGCAAGGGGCTGGCTGCAATATTCAGAATTCTAAAGAAAGTTCGGCATTTTGCACAAATAAAGCGGATTCTTTTTGGCAAAAGTGCAAAAACCGGCCCCTTTGAGGACCGGTTTTAAACTATCGAAAAAGGAGACGTTCCCGTTGCCGGGGAACGGCTCAGCTGCGCACGCTGAAACGGAATTCCGTTGCCGTGGTGAACGCCTCGCCGGGCTGCATAAGCGCCGGCGGGAAATTGTCGTGGTGCGGCGTGTCGGGGTAAAACTGCGTTTCAAGCGCAAGGCCGCGGCGGTAGGTGACCGCCCCATTGGACGCCTTGCCGGGATTGCCGGATCTGGCGAGCCAGCCGCCGCAGTAAAGCTGCACGCCGGGCAGGTCGGTATAAACCTCCAGCACACGGCCGCTCGTCTCCTCCTCCACGCGGGCGCAAAGGCCGAACGTGCGCCCGGGCTTGCGCAGGCAGTAGTTGTTGTCGTAGCCGATGCCTTCGATCAGCTGGGAAGACGGTTCGTCGATCATGTCGCCGATTTTGTGCAGCGCGGTAAAATCCATAGGCGTGCCGGCGACCGGCAGAAGCTTGCCCGTTGTCAGCTGGTCGCCGTCCGTCTCGGTGCAGTAGTCGGCCGCGATCATCAGGTCGTGCCCCTCAATGGTGGCGCCGGGCAAGCCGGACAAATTGAAATAGCTGTGGTTCGTCATGTTGACAAATGTTTTTTTCGTGCAGTTGGCCGTGTAATCGAGCCGCAGCACGTTGTCGTCTGAAAACGTGTACTTGACCGTCATTTTGAAATCGCCCGGGAAGCCGTCTTCGCCGTCCGGCGAAAAGAACGAAACGGTCACGCTGTTTTCGCCGCTGACCTCGGCCTGCCAGAGGTTGAACGAGAAGCGGCCGCCGCTGTGCAAAGTCCATGTGCCCTGGTTATTGGGCAGGTCGTAGGTGACGCCGTCGATCTCGAACGAATGGCTGCGGATGCGGTTGGCGACCGGGCCGACCAGAAGACCCTGGTAGCCGAGATCCGGGTCGGTGTAGGGCTGCGGCTCGTCGAAGCCCAGCACCACGTCGCCGAGCTTGCCGTCGCGGTCGGGCACAAAAATGCTTTGAATGCCGCCGCCGAGGGTCTGGATGCTGACGCTTGCGCCCGAGGCGTTTTGAATGGTATAAAGGTCGACCACGCGGCCGTCAGCCAGCGTGCCGAACGTTTTTTTGGTTACGCTCATTACTTTTCATCCTTTCTGTCTGCCCCGCCCGGGGAACGGGCATACTGAAACGGGGGCGGACTGCGTTTTCATTATAGCCCACTGCCGCCCGGATTGCAAGACGCTTTGGCGCGCCGCGCCGCACAGTACGGGAAGATTGCGAAAATGTGAACTTTTTTGCCGCTTTTATAAATAAACTTGACATTTGTTTTCATTATAAGTATCATCAAATTGTAAAATTCTGCCTGATACGGGCACACAAGGTGGTTCAAGATGGAAATTTTTACAGAAATGCTCACCTCTGTTTTGCGCTATTTGATCCCGGCCATGGCGCTGATCATTCTGGCAAGGTGCGTATTTTCGCTTTTGCGCAACCGGCCGCGCGTACACAAAATGGCCGAGCTGGTCAACATTGAGACCGGCGAAAAGATAGACATTGACCACTGGGAGACCTCGGTGGGCCGCAGCAAGAGCAACGACATTGTGCTGACGGCGCCGAGTGTGTCGCGCTTTCACGCCGTGATCGCCAAGCGAAAAAAGTACTGGACGATCACCGACACGTTTTCCAAGGCCGGCATTTACATCGGCGGGCGCAAGGTGGAGCGCCGCCAGGTGCTGGAGGACGGCGACGCCATCAACATAGGCGGCGTCAACTTTCAGTTCAACTGCGCCGAAGCGCTGAGCGTGCAGGCGCGCAGCGAAATGCGCACGAACGCGCGCACGAACCGGAACGTGGCCTACGCCGTGCTGGTGGATGTGGAGACAAAACGCCCCGTTTACCTGAAAAAGCGCGACGTGCTGATCGGCCGCGGGCCGGAGTGCGACATCCGCCTGCCGTTTGAGACCGTTTCGCACGAGCACGCGCGCATCCACCACACTTCAAAGGGCTGGGCGCTGTCTGACCTGGACTCGCGCAACGGCACCAAGCTGAACGGCCGCTTCATCACCGAGCCGCAGCTGATTTTTGACGACGACATGATCACGTTCGGCGAACGCGTGTTCATTTTCTACGAGCAGTAAGGAGGCAGACATGGCAAAAGAAAAACGAAAACGCGCCCCGAAGCCGCTGAAGATACGCCCGATCAACAACTTTATCATGCTGCTGTTTTTAAATATCTTTCAGGCGCTGACCGGGCTTTCCGCCGCCCTGAGCGTAGACGAAGGCGGCATGCAGATCGTGCTGGCCATCGGTCTTTTCATCGTGATCGAATGGGTGTACCTGATCGTATTTTACACGGCGTTCCACCGCCGCAATTTTGAACTGGAATTCATTGCGTTTTTCCTGTGCTCGGTCGGCCTGTGCGTGATCGGCAGCATTACGCCGGCTGCGGCGCTGCGGCAGCTTTTGATGATCGTGGCCGGCATTCTGGTGCACATTTTTCTGGTGTTTTTAATGGGCAATGTGGACCTGTGCATGAAGCTGCGCCTGCCGGCCGCCATCGGCGCGCTGCTTTTGATGGCGCTGAACATCATTTTGGCCGAGACGACGAACGGCGCCTACAACTGGATACAGATCGGCGGCGAAAACAGCGGCATCACCTTTCAGCCGAGCGAATTTGTAAAGGTGGCGTTCATCTTTGTGGGCGCCGCCACGCTGGAAAAAATACAGACGACCAAAAACATCTGGGCTTTTCTGATCTTTGCCTGCCTGTGCGTGGGCTCCATGTTCGTGATCCGCGACTTCGGCGCGGCGCTGATCTTTTTTGTGACCTTCCTGATTTTGGCGTTCATGAACTCCGGCGACATCCGCACCGTGATCTACTCGGTGGCGGCGGCCGGCCTCGGCGCAGGCATCATCGTGCGTTACCGGCCCTATGTGACCGAGCGCTTTGCCACCTACCGCCATGTGTGGGAGGACCCGAACGGCGGCGGTATGCAGCAGACGCGCGTGCTCGTCGGCCTGGCTTCCGGCGGCCTGCTGGGGCTTGGCATCGGCCAGGGCTTCGTGCGCAATGTTTACGCCTCCACATCCGACCTTGTATTCGGCGTGATCTGTGAGGAGTGGGGCCTGCTCTTCGGGCTCATCGTGGTGCTGTCGTTCGTGGGCATCGCCGTGTCGGCGCTCAAGAACTCGATCGCCAGCAAAAGCGCATTTTACAGCATCACCGCCGTGGCCGGCGCAGGCATGCTGCTGTTTCAGGCGGCGCTCAACATTTTCGGCATTACCGACATTCTGCCGCTGACCGGCGTGACCCTGCCGTTTGTGAGCCAGGGCGGCTCTTCCATCATCAGCTGCTGGGCCATTCTGGCCTTCATCAAGGCGTCTGACGTGCGCACCTACAACAGCGGCGGCGGCCAAGTGCACAGAAAAGGAGGTGCACGTCAAAGATGAAAATGATCACCAAACGCGGCATCTTTTTATGGGTGATCGTGATCTGCTTCCTGTTCGGGCTGGGCTTTCTGGTTTATTCTTTTGCGACCGAGGCCGACGAGTGGGTCATGCAGAAATATAACCACAACATCTATTCAAACGGCACGTTCGTGGGGCTGAAAAGCATTCGCGACCGCAACGGCACCGTGCTGCTGACACAGGAGAACGGCGAGCGCACCTACAGCGACGAGCGCGACATCCGCAAGGCGACGCTGCATGTGCTGGGCGACCGCAACGGCTTTATCTCGAGCGGTATCCAAAGCAACCTGGGCGCCGATTTGACCAACTACTCGCTTGTAAACGGCGTGTACGACGTGGTGCACAGCGACGGCAGCATCGTCAACCTGACGATCGACGCAGAAGTGAGCGCCACGGCGCTGGACGCCTTGGACGGCCGCAAGGGCACCGTGGGCGTATTCAACTACAAGACCGGCGAAATCTTCTGCGACGTGTCGAGCCCCACCTACGACGTAGACAACATTCCGGACGACATCGATTCAAACAGCGACTACGAGGGCGCTTACCTGAACCGCCTGTTCAACGGCCTGTACACCCCGGGCTCCACGTTTAAGATCGTGGTGACGCTGTGCGCCGTGGAAAACATAGACGATGTGCTGGACCGCACCTGGCGCTGCACCGGCTCCTATAAGCCGGAGGGCGGCGGCGAGATCATCTGCAACGCCACGCACGGCCGCGTGGACCTGGCCAGGGCATTTTCACAGTCGTGCAACGCGACCTACGCGCAGATCGCGATCGAACTGGGCGCCGACAAGCTGACCGAAACGGTCAAAAGCCTGGGCCTGACCTCCGGCATCACGATCAACAACATCCAAACCGCGGCCGGCAAATTCGATTTGACGAACGTGTCGACCGACCAGCTCGGCTGGGCCGGCATCGGCCAGTACACCACGCAGATCACGCCGATCGGCATGATGCGCGTGGTCGGCGCCATCGGCAACGGCGGCAAGGCCGTGGAAATGACGCTGATTTCTTCGGTTGAGGAGATCGGCGGCAATCCGCTGACCGACGACCCGCTGCCCAAGGAGGAACAGATCATTGACCCGGACGTGGCCGAGACCGTCAAAAAACTGATGCGCAACAACACCAAAACAAACTACGGCGACTGGCGCTACAGAGGGCTGAACCTGTGCGCCAAGAGCGGCACGGCGCAGGTAGACGACGTGACCGACCACAACACCGCCTGGTTTGCCGGCTTTATGGATGACGACGACAACCCCTACGCCTTTGTCGTGGTCATTGAGCGCGGCGGTTCCGGCTCGCAAAACGCCGGCCCGGTGGCCAACACCGTGCTGCAGGCGCTGGTAAAAGACTGATGGAAGAAGTAAAGCGCACGCAAAAGGAAAAAGCGCTTCTGCTGGGCGTCAACTGCGGCGAGGCAGACACCGAAACGGCCATGGACGAACTGGTGCGCCTGGCCGACACGGCCGGCGCCGAGGTGCAGGGCACCATGGTACAGAACCGCCGTGCGCCGAAAGGGAGCACCTATGTCGGGCACGGGCTGCTGCAGGAGATCGCTGCCTTTTGCAAGGCGAACGAAACAGACCTGATCATCTGCAACGACGAACTGACGCCGACGCAGATCAAAAATATGGAAGACGAGACCGATGTGCGCGTGATCGACCGCACCGACCTGATTTTAGATATTTTTGCCGCGCACGCCAAAAGCAGCGAGGGCAAAATACAGGTGGAGCTGGCGCAGCTGCAGTACCTGTCTCTTATACACATCTCCGAGCCCACGAGACACTGAGCGATCTC
>URDW01000111.1 GCA_900546735.1 uncultured Oscillospiraceae bacterium | reverse complement strand
GAGATCGCTCAGTGTCTCGTGGGCTCGGAGATGTGTATAAGAGACAGTTTATCAAGCGTTCCAAAATTATTTCTTCCATCCGCAGCTATCTCGACAATCTTGGGTTTATCGAGGTGGAGACGCCGATGCTCAACACCATTGCGGGCGGTGCGGCGGCCAGGCCGTTTATTACGCATCACAACACCCTGAACCTGGACATGTACCTGCGCATCGCGACGGAGCTTTATTTGAAGCGTCTGATCGTGGGCGGCATGGAGCGCGTGTATGAGATCGGGCGCAATTTCCGCAACGAGGGCATGGATGTGCGCCACAATCCGGAATTCACCTGTATTGAGCTTTACCAGGCTTACACGGACTACCACGGCATGATGGACATTGCCGAAGCCTTGATCCGCAATGCGGCCAACGAGGCCTGCGGCACGCTGCACATCACGTTCAACGGCACGGCGATCGATCTGGAAACGCCGTTTGCCCGCATGACGATGGCGGACGCCGTCAAGAAGTACAGCGGCATTGATTTTATGTCGTTTTTGTCTGATGATGAAAAGGCTGTTTCCCTTGCCAGGGAAAAGGGCATTGAAGTGCAAAAGGGCAAAGAGACGTGGGGCGATGTGCTCAACTCGTTCTTTGAGGAATTCGTCGAAAAGAACCTGGTGCAGCCTACGTTTATCATGGACTACCCGGTTGAGGTCAGCCCGCTCACCAAGCGCAAACCCGGCTGCCCGGCACTGACCGAGCGCTTTGAACTGTTCATTGTGGGCGGCGAGTACGGCAACGCGTATTCAGAGCTCAACGACCCGATCGACCAGATGCAGCGCTTTGAGGCGCAGATGAAGCTGCGCGAGGCCGGCGACGATGAGGCCAATATGATCGACCACGATTTTGTGACGGCGCTGGAGTATGGCATGCCGCCGACGGGCGGTCTCGGCATCGGCATCGACCGTCTGGTCATGCTGCTGACCGATTCCTACAGCATCCGCGATGTGCTGCTGTTCCCCACAATGAAGTCCTTACCGAACGACAAGTAAGAAAACCCCAGTATTTATGCGGGTTTCGGGACTTTCCAAACCGAATAAATTTACCTCTTTACACCAAATTTACACCAATCGGTGCTAAAAACGGTGCAGAGACTAAAAAATCGCATAATTTACGGAATGAATGGGCAGTCCCATAGTGGGATTGCCCATTTCTAATAAAGGATACATTCGTATCTGAGTGCAAAAGGAATGTTTATTATGGAATTAAGTGAAAAATTACAAGAGTTGAGGAAAGAAAAAGGACTCACGCAGGAAGAACTTGCGGAAGCGTTATTTGTGTCTCGCACTGCAATTTCTAAGTGGGAATCCGGCAGAGGAGTTCCCAATATCGAGTCATTAAAAGCAATTTCAAAGTTTTTTTCAGTGTCAATAGATGAGTTATTGTCCGGTGAAGAAATACTTAAAATTGCTGACGAGGATAATAAGCAAAAGGAAAAACATACAAGAGACTTAGTGTTTGGTTTACTCGATTGCAGTTTGATTATGTTTCTGTTTCTGCCTTTCTTTGGACAAAAGGGTGATGAGATTATAAAAGAGGTATCTTTACTTTCGCTGACAGGTACCCCGCAGTATATCAAAATACCGTATTTAATTATTGTATTTGGAATTGTACTTACAGGTGTTTTGCTTCTCGCTCTACAAAATTATGAAGCAGTGTTTTGGTTGAAACACAAACATCAAATATCCATTGTGTTAAGCACAGTTGCTACAATAGAATTTATGATAACACTTCAACCTTATGCAGCCTTTTTCACTTTTGTTTTCTTGGCGATAAAGTCTCTGATGCTGATAAAATGGCGATGATACGAAGCGTGTCGCCAATGTGACGGTGAAATTCTTTTCATTTTTATTCATTCCACCTATATTGTAAACAGGCGAAAGCCAAATAATTATGGCAAAGGATTGATAAAAATGAAAAAAGAAAAAAGTCAAAAAGTATTGCTTTCAGGAATAGCAATGGTAGTGTTATTTATTTTGTGGACAGTGGCAATAAGCCTTATTGATGTTCAGCCCATCGGGCCACAAAACTCTTCTGTTGGATTTGCAACCTTGAACGGCTTTATCCACAGCCTGACAGGTGTGCATATGGCAATATATACCGTTACGGACTGGTTAGGACTGATACCGCTTTGCTTTATTTTGGGATTTGCGTTGCTTGGACTTATACAGCTTATTAAAAGAAAAAGCTTATTCAAGGTCGATTCCAGTATTTTGGTGTTGGGAGCATTCTATATTGTTGTAATGGCGGCATATTTGTTTTTTGAATTTTATGTTGTCAATTACCGCCCGGTATTGATTAACGGTTTTCTTGAAGCTTCGTATCCATCATCGACAACCTTGCTTGTTATGTGTGTTATGCCGACAGCTGTTATGCAGCTAAACAGTAGAATTAGAAATACAAAAATGAAAAGAGCATTTGCCTTTGCTTTAATTGCATTTACTGCTTTTATGGTAATTGGCAGGTTGATATCCGGTGTTCATTGGATTACTGATATTATTGGCGGGGCAATTTTAAGTGCGGGTTTAGTGATGATTTATTATAGTGTAACCACTCTTATTGCCCGACAGGAAAGATAAAATTCTAACTGAGGAATCACTTATTGACCTTGAGAGATATTTTCTCCCAAGGTCTTTCTTATTATTCGCAAACTACACCAATCCCGATTTTCTCAATATAATTGGGATAATCACAAAGGAAGGGGTGGTTGTACTATGACGGGCAGTTTAGCAAGCGTTCATCCGGAGCTTATTCCTGAATGGTCAGAGAAGAACTTACCGCTAACGCCGGATAAGATAACCTTCGGTTCAAATAAAAGAGTGTGGTGGAAAGGTGCTTGCGGACACGAGTGGGAAACGAGCGTCAAAGCTCGTTCAAAGGGCGAGAAATGCCCGATATGCTCAGGAGCGAGAGTAATAGAGGGTATCAATGATTTAGCCACATTGAAGCCCCTGTTGGCTCAGGAGTGGTCTAAAAAGAACAAATTAAAGCCTACCGAGGTATCTGTCGCTTCTCATAAGAAGATTATTTGGAAATGTAAACACGGACACGAATGGGAAGCAAGCGTTAAAAGCAGAACGGTAAACGGCACAGGCTGCCCATATTGCTCCCATAATAAGATTTTGGTAGGATTCAATGACCTTGCTTCACAACGCCCTGAAATTGCTGCTGAGTGGTCGGAAAAGAATTATCCGCTAAAGCCTGATATATCAACAACACTTAATATTTATACTGATGTGACAAAGGAACTGAGACAGTCCGAGTTCGAAGGTCTTGACTCATATTTCAAAAATGAGTATAATAAAGTGTGTGTCTAATATGAAATGTTTGGAGACAATAATAAAAAAGCTTATACACCATTTACACCAATTTGTACACCAATCCACCGAAAAAACACAAGAATTTATAGGGATATAAAGATTTCGCAAGAAATGATAATTAGACCTGTTGTGAGATATGAGGAGATTTAGGACAGATTGAAAAGATGGTTGTTTTTGTCCCGACCATGAAACCGATCAACGACGGTAAAAAAGAAAATGATGCGGCGAAGGCTCCCGACGCGCCGAATGCCGAGCCGGAGAAAATCGACTTTTCCAAGGTGGAGATCGAGCCGCTTTTCAAGGATTTTGTGGATTTTGAGACATTCTCCAAGTCTGATTTCAGAGCCGTCAAGGTGCTTGCCTGCGAAGCCGTGCCGAAGTCCAAGAAACTGCTCAAGTTCACGCTGGACGATGGCTCAGGCGAAAACAGGACGATTTTAAGCGGCATCCACGCCTATTACGAGCCGGAAGAACTGGTCGGCAAGACCTGTATCGCGATTACCAATCTTCCGCCAAGACCGATGATGGGCATTGATTCCTGCGGTATGCTGATCAGTGCAGTACACCACGAGGAAGGCGAAGAAAAGCTCCATCTTCTGATGGTAGATGACCATATTCCGGCAGGCGCAAAGCTCTACTAATAGGCATACCGCATTGCGGAATTTAAAACAAGCAAATAGCATAAAGTGGGCAGTCCCTTATCGGGACTGCCCGTTTTTTGATTTAACTCGCAATATAATGGATGTTAAAAAAACAAAAACAGAAATTGGGAGGACGTATTGCTGTATTTTAACAATTTTTAAACAAAATCATTGTACAATGTCTATGAAAATATCGCCGGATTTACTGGTCGATTTGTCTGCTTTGCCGGCTGTAAAAGCGCGGCGCCTGCAGGCATGCGGTGTTTTCGGATCGGATTATTGCCGAGCCGTTCGGCAAAGCCCGGTCGTGACCATAAATTGCAGCGAGGAGCGTATTGAAATGAAAAAGATGTTTTTAAAAACCACCTCCGTTTTGTTGGCTTTTGCGCTATTGTTTGCGCTGCCCATCCCGGCCTTTGCCGCGGCGGGCGATCTGCAAACGCCGTTTGCCGACAGCCGGTTTTATCACCAGGGCGACTACAGCATCCATTACCGTGTGATCGAGGGCAAAGGTGAACAAAAAGGTTACATACTGTTTTTGCACGGCTTTTTGTATTCGGGGGAAAGCTTCCGCCCCATGGCCGAAGAGATGAGCCAGGCTGGCTACACCTGTGTGCTGGCAGATTTCCCGAACTTTGGCTACAGCACGCGTGAAAATGCGCAGATAGAGCCAATCGACCGCGAGGTGCTGATGGAGGGCCTGATGCAGTCCATCGCTCCCGATGCGCAGTGGATCCTGGCCGGCCAGTCTATGGGCGGCGGCGTTGCGCTGAATATCGCAAGCGACGTGCCGTCTATCAAAGCGCTGCTGCTTTATGCCCCGGCGCCCATCAACGCCATGCCTTCTATTATGAACGGTATTTTGACCTCAGGCTTTACGACCGGCATTTTTTCCGGTGTTTTAAAGCTGGTGGCCAAGCCCAATTTCCTGGTGCGTTCGGCTATGTATATGGCCACCATGGACTGGAAGTATACGAACAGCTACGATCTGTCCACACTGACTGACCCGTTGTCGATCGACGGCACCGGTGAGGGGCTGCTATACATGATGACGCGCGCCCGCGGCACGGATTACGATGCGCTGGCACAGCTCGACCTGCCGATTTTGCTGGTGCGCGGTACTAAAGACCTTGTGGTGACCAAATTTATGAGCGCCCAGATGGATAATGCCCTGCGCGGTGCAACAAAGGTGACCATTCGCGGCGCAGGCCACATGCTCAACGAGACGCATGCCCAAGAGCTCAGCGCGCAGGCGCTGGATTTTCTGGCCGCCATTTAACCAGCCGCGTGGCTGGCTGTCAAGATTTGAGTCCTGTTTTCAGGCTGTAAAAAATAACGGCTTCTATGCTCTTTCAAAGCCCTGGCAAACGCCGGGGCTTTGAGAATTTTTGGAAAGTGGAGAAATTTGCCGCAAAACGGGCTTCTCTTGATTTTTTTTGCAGATATGTTATACTATTATTTAATAATAGCGCGTGGCGTTCTTTTTGTAAAAGAATGGCCCGCAGACTATATTGCGGCTTGAAAGGAGTTTTATCATGGCAAAAGATAAAAAGACTGTAAAAAACGGTGAAAAGCTGACCGGCAAGCAGACCACGATCCAGGTTTTGAAGTTTGTTGCCTTTTCTCTTGGCGCCGGCATCATTCAGATCCTTACGTTCACGCTGCTTACCGAAGTTGTTAAAATCCCGTCCTACTGGGGCTGCTATCTGCCCGCCCTGATCCTGTCGGTGCTCTATAACTTCACCGTCAACCGCCGCTACACGTTCAAATCGGCCAACAATGTGCCGGTCGCCATGCTGAAGGTGGCCATTTACTACTGCATCTTCACCCCGCTTTCCACCTATCTCGGCAACCTGGCCGAAGGGGCGGGCGTCAATGAATACATTGTGCTTGCCGTGACCATGGCCTGTAACATGTCTACAGAGTATCTGGTCAGCCGTTTCTGGGTTTACCGCGGTTCGATGAACACCAACAAGCTCGCCGAAAAAGAAAGGAACAAAAATGCTTCTTCGGCCGATACGGAAAATACGCCAAACCATACAGCGGCAAAATGATTACGGTTATAAAAAAACGGAAACCAATTTCGGTTTCCGTTTTTTTATGGCTGTTTTGTCAAGCGTATTGTGATGGTGTGGGCAATGCCGTACAGCAGGCTGATGGATTTTTTGTAATCGCCGTTTTCATCGTTTGGGTCACCCTGCCCGCGAACGGCCGCAAACTGCATTTTGGGGATTTGAACGATTGCCGGTTTGTTTTTCGGCATGTAAAATTCTTTGTACTCTTTTTTATAGTCAAACGCCATTTTGTGCTCCTGTTTTTACTTTGGCTTAGCTAAGCTTTTAATGCTTACGCACATTCCGGTGAGTATGGCGCCGACAGAAATACCAAGCAGTACACCGGAAAGAAAGTCCTGCAGGTCTGAACCACCGAAACTGTGCGAAACGGCCAGCAGTGCAATGCCCATAACGATCAGCAAGATCCCGTAGAGCGTGACCTTTTCTTTTTCAAGCGCCTGCGTTCGCCGCAAAAGTTCCATGACCTGTTCGTCACTTGCCTGTGCGGCGTTTTTTCCTGCGGGTGCGCCGTCGAGCAGTTCGGCGACCGTGATATGCAGTTGCGCGCACAGTCCTTTTACAACGGAATAATCCGGCATGCATTTGCCGGTTTCCCATTTGGAAACGGTCTTGTTGGATACGCCCAGGCACTGCGCCAGCTGTTCCTGGGTCAGGTTTTGTTCTTTCCTTTTTTGCGCAATAAATTTGCCGATGTTTTGTTGGTCCATTTTTCTCCCTCCATGTTTCTGCAATGGAAGAATAACCGATTTTTGGCTAAAAAGCCATCCCTCAGTCGGCGAATTTGGGTGGAATGCGTGTTTTTATGC
>URDW01000110.1 GCA_900546735.1 uncultured Oscillospiraceae bacterium | reverse complement strand
ACGAGATCGCTCAGTGTCTCGTGGGCTCGGAGATGTGTATAAGAGACAGGGTATTCGGAAGTTAATTCGATATACCCCTCATGACTGCCGTGGGTGCATACGCCCGTGTACTCTGCTTGGCTATCCATAGCCATTGCTGCCGTTGGAATTAAACCAACCACCATTACAAAAGCGAGAAGCATCGTAAGCAGTCGCTTTGCCTTTCCTTTTGTCTTCATAATAAAAGACCTCCTTCAAATTTTATCTAAAACTCGAAGAAGGTCAGTTTTTTATTTTCTTTATTCTCCGAGAATTAGCCTTTGTTGTCCTCGGAGGTGTTTAGGCATACAATAGTCCTTATAAAGTTTACCATACTGAAACGCAGATTTCAATATTTTCTTTGCAAATTCTGTGTTTACGGTATTGACTTTTTCGACGATTTGTGGTAATAGCACTTGGCAAACGAACATTCGTTCTGCATAATAATACCGTGACAGTTTAACCGTCACGGACAATTTAATATTGATGTAAGATTGAGATTTGCGGCAAAAGCCGCCCAATGCCTGCGGTATGCTAAGAGAAAATACCGCCGCTTCTGAACTGCCCTGAACTGTCGGCGGTCAGATAAGTGTAAAGGACAGTTTCGACTTTGAATTTCAAAGCCGGTTACATGAATGTGAAGCCACCACCGCAGGAGATAGGTCTATCCTTTTTGCGGGAAGTCGGTACGCATTTGTGTGCCGGCTTTTTTTGTTGCCCGAAAGCCGGTTACAACTGAATGACCGGCTGGACGGGATATGACCGTGCGATGATCTCCCTTTGATGGGAGCGAGCACAGCAACGCTGCGGTGAGACTCCGGGGCAGGGACAGAAAAACGACATTCAGACAGACCGGCAAAACACCCACGAAAAGGACAGCGTAGATGTCTTATACCGTAACAAGCAGGGAAACTGTATTGACAGTTTCCGCTTTAATCGGCAGCAAGTGCCGATTTCACTTTAGGGGCTGCCGCCCCTAATACCCCGAATTCAAAGAAAGGATTGATGTTGTATGAATGAAATAAAGAACAAAAACCTGTTTATCCGTGTGAGCGAAAAAGAAAAAAATCTGATTGAGCGCAATGCTGATAGGTGCGGTCTGACCGTATCGGAATATCTCCGGCAGCGTGCTTTGGGATATATGCCGAGAGCCGTTTTACCCGAAGTATTCTTCTCTTTCAGCGATAAATTAGACGCACTCTGTGTGGTATGCGAAGGCAAAATTTCAGCGGACACGGAAGAAAAAATTATCGCTTTGATTGATGAGATAACCGCCGAACTTATCTTACCGCAAAAGGAAAGGTTGGTGGTATGATGTGGCAACTACGGGATTCTGGCCTGTGAAAAGCAGGCTGAAGGAAGTGATAGACTATGCGGAAAATCCCGATAAAACCATCGACAAAAGGTATGTGGACAGCGATCTCTACGCCGCCTTGCAGTATGTTTCCAATGATAAAAAGACCGATGAGTGTATGTATGTCAGCGGTATCAACTGCAACGCCAAAAGAGCCTATGAGCGTATGATGGCAACGAAAAAGCGCTTCGGCAAAACAGGCGGCAATGTGGCGTATCACGGGTATCAGAGCTTTCAGACCGGCGAAGTAACTCCCGAAGAAGCGCATAAAATCGGCTTGGAAACCGCAAGGCGTATGTGGGGCAAGGAATATGAAATTGTTGTTACCACCCACCTCAATACCGATAATCTCCATAACCATTTTGTGATAAACTCCGTATCCTTTAAGACCGGCAGAAAGTTCGAAAACCATATCTCCGACCATCACAGGCTCCGTGAAATCTCTGACGCCGTATGTCTGGAATACGGAAAAAGCGTCCTAAAAGAAGCCGAGTTTTACGGCGGGAAGAAAAAGGAATACTGGCTGAAGCAGAGCGGCGGTATGTCGCACAGAGAGCTTTTGAAAGCGGATATTGACGCTGCGCTTGCCCAGTCCACCAATTTCAAAGCCTTTGAGATACGCCTCAAAGATATGGGCTATGAGATACGGCGTGACGAGCGCTTTGCCCACTATTCCGTCAAAGCGCCAGGCTGGCAGAGGGCGGTGCGCTTGGAGCGACTGGGCAAGGAATATACCCCTGCCGCCATCCGTGAACGGCTGCTTGGCAATCAGCGGTATATCGGCTATGTGCCTTTTCACAAGCCAAAATATACGCCGCTGCTTCTGCTTGAGATTGAATACCGCAAAATGAAAAAGATGGACGGTATACAGATATTGTTTGAACTGATTATCGAGTTATGCAAGCTGATTACAGGCAACAATATCGCTCCCGCCTCTCCCCGTCCGCTTTCGCCCGAAATGCGGCGGGAGGTTGTCAAACTGGATAAAACCCTTGAAGAATACAGATTCCTGTGTGAGAAGCAGATGGATTCTCCGCAGGAGCTTGTTACTTTTATCAGCGAAACACGGGTGCAAATCTCCGCTTTGGAAAAGGAGCGGCAAGCGGTATATAACCGCAACCGCCATAAGAAAAGCGAAACGCTGAACGCCGAAGCGAGGGATATTACCGCAAAAATCAAGCCTTTGCGGAAGGAACTGTCTACCGCAAGGGCGATTCTCGAAAAGATACCGAGATTTGAAAAACTGCTGGAAACCGAACGGCAGATGGAAACTGCCATAGCAATAAAACACAAAGAAAGAAGGTATGAACGATGACAAATACAAGCAGCCCGCCGAAGAAAAGGGCGGCAAACATCCGAACAGATAAGCTCCGCACCTTTGAGGGACATCCCTTTCAGGTGCTGGACGATGAAGATATGAACAGCCTTACAGAGAGCATTAAGACACAGGGTATTATTTCTCCGCTGATCGTCCGCCCGATTGAAAATACGGACGAATATGAAGTGGTCAGCGGACACCGTAGACTGCACGCCGCCGTAAAAGCAGGACTGACGGAAGTGCCTGCTTTGATCTATCCCCTTGACCGAAACGAAGCGATGATTGCGGTGGTGGACAGCAATCTCCACCGTGAACGGATACTCCCAAGTGAAAAGGCCTTTGCCTACAAAATGAAGATGGATGCAATGAAAGCGCAGGGCAAGCGCACGGACTTAACTTTGTCGCAAGCTGCGACAAAGTCGGATACCGCCGCTGAAATCGGCAAAGCACGGAATGAAAGCCGAGACCAGGTGTTCCGGTATATCCGCTTAACCCATCTCATTCCCGAACTGCTCCAAAAGGTGGACGAGGGCGTGATCGCCCTCAGTCCCGCCGTTGAACTTTCCTATCTGTCCGAAGAACAGCAGAACATCCTGCTGGACGCTATGAGCCTGAACGACTGCACCCCTTCCCACGCACAGAGTATTCGTATGAAAAAAGCGGCGCAGCAGGGCACGCTTTCCTCAGACAGTATCTATGAGATTATGTCGGAGGAAAAAGCCAATCAGGCCGAGCGTATCAGCTTTAAGGTACAGGATTTGAGAGGCTTTTTCCCAAAGAACTACACGCAGAAGCAGATGACCGATACCATTCTGAAACTGCTTTACGACTACAACAGGAAACTGGAACGAAGCCGTAGAAATCGTGACGAAAGGTAAGGTGGCAGTATGAAGAAAACGGAGATTTACCAGAATAACGAAGTTATATATGCTCTGCCGCCTGAGCCGATCGATGAAACCGAGCCGGTTTGTCTTGTGGATTATATGCTGCCTCGAAGCGGAGAACGCAGTCTGGATTACAGCAGGCTGCGCCGCTTCGGGGAGGACGATTTCAAGCTGAAAATTGGCGGGACAACCTACGAAATCTCCACGCATTTTAATCCCAAAGGCAGGCAATGCGTAATGGAGCAATTTAAGGAACTGATTCTGTCCGAAAACCTGATTTAACCATTGCACAATAGAAAAAGGCAATAGGGTATAGTAGGATGAATATGCCTTTGCTATGCCCTGTTGCCGGAAAGGAGAAAATGAACGATGACAACAGCAACGAAACCAAACGGGCAGGCAGATGAAAAAATCACGGCGCTTTACTGTAGACTTTCCGTAGACGATGACAACAAGGACGAGGAGTCAAACTCCATCACGAATCAAAAGCAGATTTTGCAGGACTTCGCCCGAAAAGAGGGATACACCAACACCATGTTTTTCGTGGATGACGGCGTATCGGGCACCACCTTCCAAAGACCGGATTTTATGCGTATGGAGCGTATGGCGGAGAACGGAGAAATCGGCACCATTATTGTGAAAGACCTATCCCGTTTCGGGCGTGAACAGGTGGAAATGGGAAGATTGACGCAGGTGGTGTATCCGTCGCTGGGTATCCGCTTTATCGCCATACAGGAGCGAGTAGATACTTTGACCGGCGATGGCGTGGAGATGATGCCGTTCCACAATATTTTCAACGAGTGGTATGCGGCACAGACCTCCAAGAAAATCCGTGCGGTATGGCAGTCAAAAGCAGATAACGGCAAACGGGTATCTTCTTCTGTTCCGTTTGGGTACAGGAAAGACCCGAATGATAAGGAGAAATGGCTGATTGACGAGCCCGCCGCCGAAGTGGTACGCAAAATCTATGCGCTTTGCCTTGCAGGGCGTGGCCCATCGCAGATTGCGAGGCAGTTGGAGAAAGAACAAATCCTTGTTCCCTCTGCTTACTATGAATCTATCGGCAGAAGTCACGCGCAGAAAGTACCGGCTAATCCGTACTGTTGGGACCAGAAAACCGTTGTCGGTATTCTTGAAAACAGGCAGTACACCGGCTGTGCGGTAAACTTCAAGACCACCACCGTCAGCTACAAGGTGCATAAAACCATTTACAAACCGGCGGTGGAACATCAGGTTATCCCGAATATGCAGGAGCCGATTATCTCGGAGGAACAATGGCTGAGGGTGCAGGAACTTCGTAAACACCGCCGCAGACCGACCGCCACAGGCAGAGCAAGTCTGTTTTCGGGATTGGTGTACTGTCCCGATTGCGGCGCAAAGCTGCATTTCTGCGCTGCAAAAAGCCTGAAACGCAATCAGGAATTTTGGCGGTGTTCTAACTACAAGGACGGCAGAGGGACTTGCCAAATCCACTATATCCGGGATGTTGTGCTGGAAAAGATTGTGTTTGAAGCCATCAGCGGTTTATCGGAGTTTGTGAAGTGCCACGAAACAGTATTTCTGTATATGCTGGCGAAGAAAACCAACGCCATGCGGCAGAAGGAACACAAAAGGCTGGAGCAGACGGTGGAACAGGGTACAAAGAGAATTGCGGAAATCGACAGGCTGATTGAAAAGGTGTTTGAACAGAACGCAAGCGGCATACTTTCTGATGAACGCTTTTCCAAAATGCTCCAAAACTACGAAAAAGAGCAGAAAGCACTGATGCGGGAGGTTTCCGACTGTCAAAAGACCTTGCAGGAAGCGAAGCAGAAGGTTACGGATTTAAGGCTGCTGCTCCGAACGCTTCGTGAACTGACGGATATTGCAAAGCTTACCCCGGCACTTGTAAACTCTCTGATTGAGCGCATTGAAGTCCACAACAACGACAAGTCAAGCGGCCACTGTTATGTGAAGGTGGATATTTACTTCACGGCGGCGGGAATGATAGACATTCCCACCGAGCAGGAAATCCTTGCTATGATGCAGGAAATACGGGAAAACCCACAGGACTTCCGCTTTGTAGCATAACAAAAAGGTACGGCGTAACCCATTTTTCTGAGTTACACCGTACCCCTTACATAAATACTTCCTTATCTGGCGTTGGCATTTGGCGCGTGCCGTTTTTGCTTTTTTGCCTTATTTGTAGTATAATGGAAACTGCAGAAAAGCCATCAAAAAGGGGCAAGAAAGATGCGGGAAAATATAGCTTTTTTGGAAGATATGGAGACTGCTCGTGGGTATCCTTTTACCCGCGGGGTTTTGCGAAAGCAGTCTTATTTTTACCCGAACAAAGTTGTCGACGTCAACGACTGCTGGCTGATTTTTGATGACGATATTACGCAGGAAAACTGGCAGGACGAAGCCTATTGGTTTGACCGGGTCGCCTATGCGTTTGTAAAATACAAAGACATCCCTAAAAACGACGGCCGGTTTATTCCCTGCATTCACTTTTCGGCAGACGGACTTTACCGGTATTACGAAGAAAAAATCGGCAAACCTGAAGTGATAGCATTTTTTGAAAACCAGCCAACTTTAGAAGAAAAATATTTGGCGTTTCGCGCTTTTGCCGACTGGAACAAGCTCGACACGTCTTATGACCGCTATCTGATCGTTACCCAAATGCTTGTCAAGTGGTGTATTCAAAACGAAATTGCTTATCATTTCCGAAAAATGCCGCCGCCAAGCGACTACATTTATAATGACGACTGGTATAAAACCAGAAACTGGGCTATTTATTAAAACACCAGGAGGTGAAATTATGTCCGCGCTTCCCATTAGCCATTTTATCGGCAGCATGACGATTCCCGATCAAGTGTATTTAAAAAAGAAGAAAGAAATCGTTTGTGCAGAAGAAGTCGACTTATATCCGTTGGATTTGTACAAAGATTATGTGCCTTTGCCGTATTTTGATGAGGAAAATGAACTTTATGATGCGTTTTTAGATTATTATCAAACATATTTGCAAAGATACAAGGTAAAAGAACAGCTGCATGCAAGCGATAATTTCCCGAATGCTTTCAACCGGTTTCTGGAAACCAGTTGGGAATACGGTTTGGATTGTTATTGGAAATTTGTACAGCAGTATATTCGTCCTTACGCCATTACCTGGCTGCAAAAAAATAAAATCCCTTATGAGGATGATTTGCAGCCGAATCGGTAAGTGCTTGGTCAGCAATGAAAGCCTGGAAAAGGCGCATTGCGCTCTGCTTTGCTGTTTTACGGTATAGGTTTTTATTTTTGATTGTAAAAAAGACTCCCGTAGTGCACAAGACCGTAAAAAACAGACATAGAAAAAAAGAGCCTCCTGATGTAGAATA
>URDW01000109.1 GCA_900546735.1 uncultured Oscillospiraceae bacterium | reverse complement strand
CTACACGCTGGAACAGCTGGAAGAGCTGATCGGCGAAGCGAACGCTTTCCTGGCTGAAAACCGCCAGTACCTGACGGAAGACAGCATTGCTGATATGGAAGCTGCCATCAGCGCTGCCCAGACCGTTCTGGACACGCAGGATATGACACAGGTCGACAGTGTGTACACCACACTGAAAGAAATGGAAGTCACCTACACCGACGCGGATTACACCGCGCTGGAAGCAGCTGTAAAAGCCGCTGAGGACTTCCTGGCCAGCGACGAGGCTGCCAACTATGAGACTGCTGCCAAAGAAGAGCTGCAGGCCGCTCTGGAGCAGGCTGCCGCTATTGAACCGAATATGGACAGCCGCTACCAGGCAACGATCAACGCGATGACCGAAACCGTCAAAGCCGCGATGCCGACCGACGCTGACCTGCTTCGCGCCAACGTAGAAGCGCTGAAGGCCGCTGTGGATGCCGCCAACGCCAAGCTGACGGAAGAAGGCAGCGAGGACTACACCATTGCCTCGGTCAATGCTCTGAAGGCTCAGATCAACCTGGCCAACGGCATGCTGACCAACGTGCCGAGCATTCTGGAACAGGATGACGTAGACGAAATGGAAGCTGCTGTTATCGCCGCTACCGAAGCCCTGCAGCTGCAGAGAGCCGACTACACGGCCCTGAGCCAGGCTGTTGCCGAAGCAGACGCCGCATACGCTGAACTTGTTGCCAGCGGCAATTACGAAGAAACTGCTCTGGCCGCTTATGCCGAAGCCATTGCTGCTGCAAAGCAGGTTCTGGCTGACCAGCCTTACAGCATCCGTGAGCAGGAAAAGGTCGCTGCTGAAGTAGCCACACTGGCTGCCGCTGCACCGACGGCCGACGACCTGAAGCCGGCTGACCTGAGCGATCTGAACGCAGCCATTGCCGAGGGCGAAGCCGCTAAGCTGGACCCGAACTACAGCGAGTACACCGAACACTCCCGCGAAATGCTGGAGAACGCGCTGGCCGCTGCCATTGCCCTGCGTGACGCAAACCCGACCATTCTGCAGCAGAATGATGTGGCTGCCGCTGCACAGGCCGTGCGCGACGCTGTTGCCGGTCTGATCGAAGCAGAAGCCGATTACAGCAGACTGAACAGCATCGTTGCCACAGCGCAGATGATGCTGGATCAGGATAACCTGAAAGACTCTTATACCCTGGCCTCGATCAATGCACTGCAGGCTGCTGTAGACGCTGCGAATGCGCTCGACAAGCACCTGCCGGCTGAACAGCAGAATGTGGTCGACGCCGCAGCAGACGCTGTACAGACTGCTTACCAGGCCCTGGAGACCTACAATAAGGTCGGCGATGTTACCATTACGCTGAAAGGCTCCAACAACGGCGACGACGAGGTGGACGGCAACGTGATCTACCACACCACCCCGTGGTACCAGACCTGGACGAGCCAGTCGGTGACCCTGTCGTATGACGCCGGCGACGCCGACGTGGCCAGCGTACAGTTCGTTGCCGCCAACTGGTCGGTAGACGAGCCGGAAGCGACCATCACCAACAACGGTGACGGCACCGCCACCATCACCCCGACGTTCGGCGTAGGCCCGCGCTCCATGTGGGTAAAAGTCATCGTGACCGACGTAAACGGCAACACGAGCGAGTCTGAACCGATCAAAGTCCGCTTCATCAACTGGGATTGGCAGAAATAATTTGCCGAAGACCGTTACACAAAAACGCATGCAGAGCGATCTGCATGCGTTTTTTTATGCCGCAAAAGCCGCCTGCGCAAATAAGCGGACAAAAAAAGAATTGTAAAAAATATACAAACTGTATGTTTGAAAACTTGCAGGCAGCCGAAGAACATGATACAATGTATTGAAATATATAAAAAAACAAGAATGCGCGCGAGGGGACAAAAGATGGTGCATTTTGACAATGCGTGGGACGAACTGCTGCAAGACGAATTCAAAAAGGAATACTATATAAAAATCCACAACTTTTTAAAAGCCGAGTACGCAAACCCGGCCTACCCCGTTTACCCAAGCATGTACGACCTGTTCAACGCCATGAAAATCACAGATTACGACGCCGTCAAAGCTGTGATCCTTGGGCAGGACCCGTACCACGGCCCCGGCCAGGCGCACGGGCTGTCGTTTTCTGTAAAACCGGGCGTGGCGCCGCCGCCGTCGCTCGTCAACATTTTTAAAGAGTACCACGACGACCTTGGCTACCCCATTCCGAAATGCGGCGACCTGACGCCGTGGGCCAAAAACGGCGTGCTGCTGCTCAACAGCGTGCTTTCCGTGCGCGGCGGGCAGGCCGCCAGTCACCGCGGCATTGGGTGGGAAGTCTTTACCGACCGCATTATTGAACTGCTGAACGAGCGGGAAAAGCCCATTGTTTTTCTGCTGTGGGGCAACTTTGCCAAAAGCAAGGCAAAGCTGATCACCAACCCGAACCACCACATTTTAACGGCGGCACACCCCAGCCCGCTTTCTGCGCACAACGGCTTTTTCGGCTGCCGCCATTTTTCCAAAACGAACCGGCTGATCCCAAACGACCCCGTCGACTGGCGGCTGGAATAATGCCTGCCATGCGGTAAAATGCAGATTTTACCCGGTCACAGCATATACATATATCGTTAACACTGCCGGCACATCCGTTCCGGCAAAGGAGAGCTGAACATGACAAACGGCGAAAAACAATTTGTTACGCTGCTTGGCACATTTTTACGCGGCGAGCAGGCAAAAATCAAAGACCCCGACTGGCCGTCTGTCTTAAAGCTTGGCCTGTCGCACAACGTGGCCGGCATTGCGGCCGCACAGATCCTGCTGCTGCCGCCGCAGCTTCGGCCGCAGGGCAGCACCATGTCTAAATTCACGCAGCTGCTCGGCAAGACCCTGCAAAAACACGAAATGATGCGCATCACGGCACAGCGCGCCGAAGAAGCGCTGTGCGCGGCCGGCATCCGCCACGCCTATGTAAAGGGCGAACAGATCGGCCGGTTTTATCCGCAGCCCGAGCTGCGCACCAGCGCCGACACCGACATTGCCATTGAGCCCGAACAATTTTCCGCTGCTGTTGCCGCACTGGAGCAGGCCGGCTTCCGCCGGGCCACGCTGAATGCAGACGTGGCCGCGTTTTTTGACGGCGCGCAGGAGGTCGAGCTGCACAAGGGACTGGGCGAAGACTTTGAACATGTGCACCGTTTTGAAGAGGTGTGCACAAGTGAAAACGGCATCACCTTTTTCCCAAAGCCGGTCTTTCACCTGGTTTACGTTGTAAAGCACCTGATACGCCACTTTGAAAACGGCGGCGCCGGTATAAAAATGTTTATGGACATTGACGTGCTGCTGACGCACCTGACGCCCGAAGAAGCAGCGTCTGCTTACGAGCTGCTGCAAAAAGAAGGGCAAAGCGGCACGGCCGACTTTTTGTTTTACCTTTGCAAAAAGTGGTTCTCCACACCGGTGGAAGTGAAAAAGAACGTGAATTTCGACCGCATTTATGCCCACGCCGAAAAAATCGTGCTTGGCGGCGGCGCTTTTGGGTTTGAAAACGGCGGCGCCGGCAAGATCTATTTGAAAAACAGCATCGGCGACGACGGGCGCATTTCACCGGCCACACGCCTGAAGGCGCTGCTGACGCTGCTGTTCCCCAGCGCCGTCTATTTAAGAAAGCAGTACCCCTATGCAAAGTGTGCGCTTCTGCTGCCGCTTGCCTGGCTGCACCGGCTGTTCAACGCCGTTTTCAAAAGGCGCGCACACTCGACCCAGACGATCCACGAGATCATGCAGGAGGATGAAACGCCAAAGCTTTACGCCAAAGTCTCAAACGAACTGAAAAAAATCAACAAGAAGAAGTGAAAAGCCCCGCAGCTGCGGGGTATTTTTGTCGGTATACGAAAATACCCGCACGCCGCCGCGGGGAAGAATTAATCCTTTTTTCATTGTTTTTTTGCAAGCGGTATTGTATAATAACTTAAATAGATTTCCAAAAAGCAGAACAGAAAAGAGACACAGATGAAAATAGCCACGATCGGAGATGTCGTATCCAAACAGGGGTGCGAATATCTTAGAAGTGTTCTTCCCAAAATAAAAAAAGAGTTTGGCTGCCGCGCCGTGATCGTAAACGGGGAAAACTCAGCGGTCGGCAACGGCGTTCTGCCCCAGTCGGCACAGCACATTTTTGACAGCGGGGCCGACGTGATCACCCTGGGCAACCATGCCCTGCGGCGGCGGGAGATCTACAACTATCTGGATGAAAACGACTGCATCCTGCGCCCGGCCAACCTGTATCGAACAGCGCCGGGCCGCGGCAGCACCGTACTGGACCTGGGTTTTTGTCTGGTCGGCGTGATCAACCTGCTCGGCCGCGCCTACTTAGAGCCGTGCGAAAATCCGTTTGACACGGCAGAGCGCGAGATCAGCCGTTTGCAGGAGATGGGCGCCGGCGTCATTCTGGTGGACTTCCACGCGGAATCCTCCGGCGAAAAGCGGGCCATGGGCTTTTTCCTGGACGGCCGCGTCAGCGCCGTATTCGGCACGCACACCCATGTGCAGACGGCCGACGAGCAGATTTTGCCAAACGGCACCGGCTACATGACGGACCTGGGCATGACCGGCCCATATTACAGCGTGCTCGGCGTGGAACCGGCCGCAGCCATTGAAAAAATGCGCACCGGCTTGCCTGCGCGCTTTACCAACCCGGACGGCCCGTGTGTGTGCGAGGGCTGCATTTTTGAAATCGACGAAAAAACAAAAAAGACCACCGGCGTACAGAGGATACGCTTTTAAAGGACACGATACACATGCCAAAATGTTTTAAAAAAATAACGGCGCTGTTTCTTGCGGGGGTCATTGCGCTCAGCTTCGCTGCCTGCTCTTCCGGCGGTGAAAGCGAGGAGGACACGACCGTTTCCACCCAGCCGGCCGACACGCCGAAAAGCGACACGCCGCTGCGCATCAGCTACA
This sequence comes from uncultured Oscillospiraceae bacterium, assembly GCA_900546735.1. Taxonomy (GTDB): domain Bacteria; phylum Bacillota; class Clostridia; order Oscillospirales; family Acutalibacteraceae; genus Scybalenecus; species Scybalenecus merdavium. The sequence continues at coordinate 2,007 of URDW01000109.1, read as the reverse complement.
CAAAATCCGACTCGCTAAACCCGTATAAAGCCGAAACGCAAAACAACATTGTGATCGCTGACCTGGTATTTGACACGCTCTTTCGGCTGGATGAAACATTTTCCCCCATTCTGGAACTGGCCGGCAGCTATGAATTTACCGACGCAACGACACTGAACGTGACTTACCGCTCAGGCGCAGTCTTTTCAGACGGCAGTGCCCTGCAAAGCGGCGACATTCTGGCCTCTTTCGAGGCGGCCAAAGACTCGCCCATCTACAGCGGCACCTTAAGCGGCATCCGCTCGGCCTCGGCCGGGGCGGGCAGCACGATCGTTTTTGAACTGGCCTACGCCAACCCAAACGCCGCAAGCCTGCTGACCTTCCCTATTTTAAAAGCCTCTGAGATAGACAGCGACCTGCCCCTCGGCAGCGGCAGATATGCGTTTGACGAAGACGACAGCGGCAATATTACGCTGGTGCAAAACACGAAAAAAGAGGATTTTGAGCCGTTTATCCAGTCGATCCGTCTGGTCAACATTGCCTCAAGCGAATCGATCGCCAACGGCATCAGCATAGACAACATCGACTACGCCTTTTTCAGCTTGGACGACGAAGACGCCAAAAGCATCAAAAGCCAGACCAAACAGGTCAACATCAACAACCTGGTGTACCTGGGCTTCAACACCGCGTCAAGCAGCATTATGTCAAACGTCGCCTTGCGCCAGGCTGTATCACTGGCCATCAGCCGCGACACGATCGCCAAAAGCGCCTACCACGGGTATGCCCTGGCAGCGACCTCCATTTTTAACCCTGCCTGCACGCTGGCCGAAGTTTCGGCCATCTTTGCCGAAGACAGCAATGCATCCGCCGCACAGCAGGCGATCACGCAAAGCGGCGCCGATTTAAACAAAAACACCGTGCGCCTGATCGTCAACCGCGAAAACGCCAGCCGCACCGCTGCCGCCACTGTGATCGAAACAGCGCTCGAAGCCGTCGGCTTTACCGTTGACGTACGTCAGCTTTCCTACAGCGATTACACGCAGGCGCTTGAAAAAGGCCAGTACGAGCTGTATCTGGGCGAAACGAAACTGTCTGACGACATGTGCCTGTACCCGTTTTTCCAGAAAGACGGCGCGCTGCACTACGGCATTAATGAAAACGGCGCCAGCGCAAAAGCCTACGCCAGCTACATGGGCGGCAGCGAGATCGAGACGTTTGTGTCTGAATTTGCATCGGAAATGCCGTTTGTACCGCTTGTGTACCGCCGCGGCATCATCGGTTATTCCAAAGACCTGCACGGCGACATGCAGGGCATATATAAAAATTATTTTTCAAACATTGAAGAATGGTATTTTGAAGACTGAACCCCAAGGAGGTATTTATTTATGATACGCACGGAAAACGCCAACGGATATATCGAGATCACCAACAACTATTTCTCGAAACTGGTCGGCAAAACCGCATCGTCCTGCTTCGGCGTGGCCGGCATGGTCAGCTCCACCCCGGCGCAGGCCATCAAATCGGCCCTGAAAGGCCGCTATGATCTGGACACGACGAACCAGGGCGTAAACGTAAGAAGCGAAAACGGCCTGCTGACGATCGATCTGCACATTGCTGTGACCTACGGCATCAACATCAGCGCGATCGTCAGCAGCATTGTGAATAAAGTCCGCTACACGATAGAAGAAGCGACCGACCTGAAGGTAGAAGCCGTAAACGTGTACGTTGACCAACTGAAAAACTGACCGGAGGACAAACCAATGATTACAGGCGCAATGTTTCGCGACGGCATTCTTTCTGCATCCAACAACATCAGCAACAACCGTGCCGCCGTTGACGCACTGAATATTTTTCCCGTACCGGACGGCGATACCGGCACCAACATGAGCATGACGATCGGCGCAGCTGCCAAAGACATTGCTGCGCTGGCCGACGACTGTACGATCGAAACAGCCGCCAAAACCGCCGCAGCCTCTATGCCTGTCTCTTATACACATCTCCGAGCCCACGAGACACTGAGCGATCTCG
>URDW01000108.1 GCA_900546735.1 uncultured Oscillospiraceae bacterium | reverse complement strand
CATTATTCTGATTGTGGCCACCGGCTACATAGTAAGCATAAAAAAATAACCGCCCAGTCCTGATAAAACGAGCGGTTATTTTTTAACAATCGTAAGGGGACAAACCGTCTACAGGTAAGCTCCTTATCCGTCTATATAATAGCATGTTCCTCCGATTGTGTCAACAGCGTCCGATGCGCTGTTTTTTTGCTTTTGTGGATATGTTTTAAGAAATTCGCAGAAAAAACAGCGTGCGAAAAGCCAGGCTTTGATACGGTACGATTATATTCCCGTATATACGCTTCGCAGCGGGATCTGTTGCATTTGCGTTTTGTACATGATAAAATCAGTTTGAAAATAATGTTTTCCGAAAGACTCAGGCGCTTTATATGTTCAGAGCAAAATCAGGCAGGGGAATCTCTTATTATGGCCGGGAACACAGCTAAGAAAGCCGGCGCAAGCGATACGGAACTTGCAGAAAGAGGGCTCCCGGAAAGGTTTGCGTCAGCAAAGCTTTTTGGGAAAAGGAGGCACAGTGGAGTGAGCGCACCGGCGGCTTTATAAATAAGGAATAAAAAAGCCGGCGCAAGCGATACGGAACTTGCAGAAAGAGGGCTCCCGGAAAGGTTTGCGTCAGCAAAGCTTTTTGGGAAAAGGAGGCACAGTGGAGTGAGCGCACCGGCGGCTTTATAAATAAGGAATAAAAAAGCCGGCGCAAGCGATACGGAACTTGCGCCGACGTGGTCGAGGTGACAGGATTTGAACCTGCGATCCCCTGCTCCCAAAGCAGGTGCGATAGCCAAACTTCGCTACACCTCGTTATAAAGTGAAACTATTTTAATATAAATGCGCGTTTTTGTCAAGACACGGCGCGCAGCCGCGCATGTTTCGGCACGGCCCTGTGCGGCCGGGCATGAAAAAAGCACCGTATGAAACGGCGCTTTTGTATTTGGTTTTAGCGTTTTATGGAGCGGCACAGCACGGTTTCCAGTATGTCGCGGTCGTAGTCCGCCAGTGCTTCCAGGATCGTGTCCACAAAACCGCCCACAAAAAAGGTGATGGTCAGGTATTCCCGGTAATTTTCCTGCAGGGTAAAGCCGTTATTGGCAGCAATATTTTTTACAAGCTCGTTTTTGACCCACTTCAGCATGGAACCGGAAAATTTGCTGGCTTTAAACTTTTCGAGTACGGGCTTTGAAAGTTCCACCTCGTTCAGCAGCTTTTGAATATAAATGGTGGGGTCATTGCGAATCTGGTCATAGTTCAAATCGGAGCAGTAGCTCAGCAGCTGGTCCATCAGTGCGCCGATGCACTGCTGAAAACAGTCCTGTGCATTTTTGTAATGCAGGTAGAAAGTGCTTTTGTTGATGTCGGCTTTTTGGCAAATCTCCAGCACGGTCACTTTTTCAGAATCTTTTTCCATCAGCAGGTCAAAAACAGCGTTCATGACGGCCGTTTTTGTTTTTTTGATTCTACGGTCCATACTCTTTCTCCTTTACATTATGGTGCCGCCGCACCGTTCAACACGCAAATATTATAGCATGGCGGTCTATTTTTTTCAAGCCCCATTTCCAGAAAAGCGGAGGAAAAATAAAAATATGAAAATCTTTAAAAATTTTGCCTGTATTTTAATAATATTGCCGATAATTTTCACTTTTTCGGCCTGCGGCTTTGCCGCGCAAACGGCGCAAAATGATACGGAAGAACCGGCGTCAAACTACGACCGGTCTGTTTTGTATGTGCGCTTTATCGATGTCGGCCAGGCCGACTGCATACTCGTTCAGTGCGGCGGCGAGACAATGCTGATCGACGGCGGCAACCGCGGCGACGGCACGCTGGTGGCCGGCTATCTGCAGTCGCTCGGTGTAGATGCAATCGATCTGCTCGTCAACACGCATGCGCATGAGGATCATCTGGGCGGCCTGCCGGATGTGGTCGAGGCGGTCCCGGTCGAAAAGGCGCTGCTTTCTACGGATGGCTACGATTCCTCTTACGGGGAAGACCTGATCGCGGCGCTGGAAGCGCAGAATGTACCGTATGATGCGGCACAGGCAGGCGATACTTTTACACTGGGCGGTGCGCAGGTGCAGGTGGTCGGCCCCATCTCTGATGAAGCTGACGACCTGAACAACACCAGCATCGTGCTGCGCCTGACCTATAACGGCAAGTCGTTTTTATTTACCGGTGATGCAGAGGGCGTGGAAGAAAAAGAGATCCTTGCCGCCGGCTACGATCTGCAGGCCGATGTGCTCAAGGCCGGGCACCACGGCAGCAACGCTTCGTCTACCTATGTGTTTTTGCGTGAGGTAATGCCGAGCTTTGTGGTCATCAGCGTGGGCGCCGGCAACAGCTACAACCTGCCGGGCAGCGATGCCATGTCGCGTTTTCGCGACACGGGCGCCACGGTCTACCGCACCGACGAGTCCGGTTCTGTTTTGGCAACGGTCGATGCGCAGGGCACGCTTTCGTTCGATTTTTCCGATACGGATACAGACAGTTCAGCCGGCCGCCACAGCGGTGAAGCACAGCGCACCGAAAAAAGTACGACGTCCGAAACACCGGCGGCTGCCGTGCCGGCCGGAGAAGAGCAGATCATCGGCAATAAGAATTCCAAAGTGTACCACGCCCCGGACTGCGGCTCGCTGCCGAACGAAGAAAACCGCGTTTACTTTGCCTCTGCGGCCGAAGCGAAGGCCGCAGGCTACCGTGCGCACAGCGCCTGCGCAGGCGAATAGAGCGGCGCTTCTGAACCTGTTTCGTGTAATGTACTGTGGTTGAAAAAATATGCCGAGGTGTAAAAGATTTGTAAACATGTTGTAATTTTCTGCGGCATATTGTATAATGATATAGTTAACCGGTAATTGGCTCAGGCAAGGGTCTGTGGCCGGGCGCCTTTAGGCGCAGCGCACGCCGGAAATACTATAGACCATGGGGGTTATTATTTTATGTGGATGCAGGGAAAAACCGTAGTGATCACCGGCGCTTCAAGCGGCATGGGCAAGGGCATTGCCCAAAGGCTGATCGTGGATTACGGCTGCAACGTGATCGGCATTGCCAGAAGCGAACAGAAAATGAAGAAATTTGTCGAGGAACTGGACTTTTATGCCGGCAAATTTTCGTACCGTCTTTTTGACGTTTCGGTTCGTGAAAATTGGGAAAAGTTTGCCGCCGAGCTTAAGGAAAACGGCACCAAAATCGATGTGCTTATCAACAACGCCGGCATTTTGCCGAAGTTTAAGCGCTTTGACCGTTACACCATTGAAGACATTGAAAATGTTATGAACATCAATTTCTATTCCGCGGTCTACGGTTCCAAGATCCTGTTTGACCAGCTGATGGAAAGCGATACGCCGGCTATCATCAATGTGGATTCTTCCGCTGCGCTGATGGCGCTGGCCGGCACCTCGGCCTACAGCGCTTCCAAGTCGGCGCTCAAGAGCCTGACCGAGGCTATGCGCGAGGAATACCGGGGCAAAATGTACATTGCCTGTGTCTGCCCGGGCTTTACGAAGACCGACATTTTCCGCAACCAGGGCGAAACCGGCGACAAGGGCGAAAAGGCCATGAACATGATCTCCACCGACTGCGACAAAATGGTCGACATGATCGTACGCGGCATTGCGCACCATAAGGCGCTGCAGGTGCACGGTAAGGATGCGTTTTTTATGGATGTGTTCAGCCGTCTGCTGCCGGTAAACGGCCCGCGCCTGTTCTCAAACGTGATGCGCATGGCAAAACTCGATTTGTTTGACGGCGTTTTTAAAGACTGAGTTTCACAGCTTAAAAAAGAAAATCGTTGGATCCGGCCAAATGTCTGCATTGCAGACATTTGGCTTTTTCTTTTATCCATTATAGTGGACACTATGCCAAAATGTTAAAAATGCACCAAAATCCAATGAATATTCCCTTGATTTTTTGTATACATTGTCTTATGATGAAATGGAGATATTTTTGATGTTTTATGAAAAGGGGATGTGTCTATGCACCTGAAAAAAGCAGCTGCCGGCGTGGGCTCGCTGGTGACGGGCGTAGTCAGGGACGTGACCACGCACTGGAAACGGCCCGCACCGGGCAATTTTGTTTCGTACCGCGAGATCGTAAGCCTTGGGCTCGGCGGTATGGGCAACCAGTTCACCATGGTGCTGGTGGGGTATCTGGCGCTGAATGCCGGCAACACCCTGCTGGGTTCCACCATCGGCATTCGGCCGGTGCATTTGCAGATCATGCTGACCATTCAAACGGTGCTGAATGTGTTTTTCTATTTCATACGCGCCAAAATCGTAGACAATACGCGCACCAAGTGGGGGCGTTTCCGCCCGTATATTGCGTTTATGGGCATTCCGTTGGCTGTGCTGTCCATCGTGTTTGTGTTTTTGCCGTTTCAGACCATGTCTTACCGCGACAAGCTGGTCTGGGTGTTTGTGTTTGCCATAGCGGTCAGCATGATCTCGCCGCTGTTTACCGATACATACAGTGAGCTGCAGACCGTTATCTCGCCGAACAGCGAGGAGCGCGCCAAGGTGCTGAGCATCAACTCCATCATCTATTCGGCCGCGCCCACACTGACCGGCCTTTTTGTGCCGATCCTTTCCAATTTGACGGGCGGCTACACAAACATTAATACATACCGCTATGTGCTGGCGCCGGTCACCCTGATCGGCCTTGGGCTGAATTTCTTCACCGCCATCGGCTGCCGCGAACGTATCGTTACTTCATCTACCTATGTGCAGAAAGTCGGCATTTTTGAGGGCGCGTGGATGATTTTGCAGAACAAGCACTGGTGGCTGCGCACGGTTTCGGGGCTGATCGGCTTTCTGGAAAGCGCCACAGGCGTGCTGTTCGGCTGGATCTATATTTACAGCGTGCAGGACATGACGATGTACGGCATTTTAAATACCGTTATGGGTACGGCCAGCGGCATTGCCATGTTCATTACGCCGTTCCTGCTGAAGTGGATGGGCAACAAAAAGCTGCTGATCACGCACAATGTTTTAAACATTGTATTCCTGCTGATTTTGATTTTTACATACCGTGTGCCGGCGATCATGTTTTTGCTGCTGTATTTCAACAGCCTGGTCAACGGCCTCTCCATCGTTTACAACCAGGTCATGCACTCTGAGGTCAAGGACTACCAGCAGTACATCTGCGGCTACCGCATGGACTTTGTGTTTGGCCTGGCCGGCATGATCACCATGCCCATCTCGCTCGCGACCGGCTATGTGATCCCGTATGTGTACGAGTATTTCGGGCTGACCACCAATTACGACGTGCTTTACGACCCAATGGTGCGCAACACGCTCTTTACCACGCTTTGCGTGCTGTCGGTGATCGGCGCGGTGCTCAACCTGATCCCGTTTTGTTTCTACTCGCTCTCCAAGGAAAAGCACCAAAACATCATCCGCGTGCTGCGCTACCGCGCATTGTTTGATGACTATGAATCGGGCAGCTTTGATCCCGATATCGTCAAAAACGGCGTAGAGGCCGTGCGTTCCGGGCTGGAGCTGGCCGAAAGCCCCGTGCCTGACCTGAAAGCCATGCGCGAGAATGTGCGCCGCCTGCGCGGTGAAAAAGACGATACGGCGCTTTCGGAAGCGAAAAAGGCCTATGCCCAGGCCAGGCGCTTTGCGGCTGACCAGGCCGAAGTCGGCATTTTTATGGAGGAGTACAACAAGTTCGATTCCCCCGAATGGCTGCGCCGGGTAGAAGAGGCGCGCCGTCTTTTGGCCGGCGGGCCGGACGGCCTTGCCCGCTGCAGCAAAACGGTTTTGGAGCAGGCGCGGGCGCTGCCGAAACGCACAAAAGAAGAACGCGTGGCGCGCCGGTACGACATCCGCCGGGCAAAGGCGATTTTAAGAGCCGGCCGCCGTATCCGCCGGTATTACCCGAACGGTATCGTAAAGCCCAGCGAGGCGCAGCTGCAGGCGGCGTACGCCATGCCGGACGGCACCGGCGCCGAGCATAAAGCGCGCAACCAGGCTGTGCGCGCCATTGAAAAACAGTTTGACCGTTACTACAGCTGCATCACGCCGTATACCGAGGCCCAGAAGCTGGTGCGCAGCTACGAAACGCGCGACGAAGTCGTTGCCTGGGGTGAATCTCAGTACGACAAGGCCTGCGACATGATCCGTGCACGCGAGGAGGCGGAAAATGAAAAACGCCGCGCGAACGGCAAAAAGAAAAACAGACGCCGGAAGAAGGAGGATGACCATGAAGAAGTGCACCGTTAAGATCACGGCGGCGGTTTTGCTGCTCAGTGTCATTGCCGCTTCTTTCTGCGGCTGTTCGCTCACGGCCTATACGGTGGAGGAGCTGCGCGCCCTTTACCCGCAGGCAATCGAAAATTCGCTGGCTGAGCCGCTGTACTATTGGAAAGAGACCGTCAATGCGGCTGACGCCAGCCGCTACACCACCTGCAATGTGTACGCTGAACTGGACGACAACTATGAACCGGCGCGCACGGACGACGGCAGATTTGTCAACATGGAAATGGAGATCAGCCGGACGGAAAACAGTCAAAATACATACCATCTGGTCGGCGGCCGCTCCGAAAGCAGCGCCGGCGGCAGCGCGGCAGGCTATATTTTTGAAAACGGCTACAACGCCTCGGGCGAGGCGGCGAACAGAAAGAAGACGGCCGTTTCGGTAGAGGAATATGTGCAGTCCGAAGCTTTTAAAAGCACTTTTTCCCTGGCGGCTGTGCTGCAGGAGTTTTCTTACCTGACGGTAGACGACATGGATTTTACCGTGGAGGATGCCGGCCTGACGCATAAGGGGCATGTGGTAGAATGTTCTTTTGCCGTTAAAGACAGTTATTTGCAGCGCCATGAGGAACAGTTCGGCAAACCGTCTGTTTTTGCCGGGTCAAAATATGCCGCGCTGGAGCTTTCTTACGACCGCTTTTCCTCAGTCGTTATCTATACGGAGGAACAGCTTGGCGGCGGCATCACGTCGGATGAAGAGACGTATAAGCTGGAAGTGTCTTATCTGGGGCCGCGCATCACCGTGCCGTCTTATGACAGCGACGAGTGGAAGAATGTTTAAGCGTAAGTAAAAAAGAAAAACGCATTTGCTTTTTGCAAATGCGTGAGACTGTCGAAAAAGCCGGTTGGACCGCGCATCATAAATTACAGGATAAAAAAT
>URDW01000107.1 GCA_900546735.1 uncultured Oscillospiraceae bacterium | reverse complement strand
GCTCGGAGATGTGTATAAGAGACAGGTACTGCACTCTGTATACGACCTAAGCAAGCCGCACGCGCACAACTTTATTCTGGAATTTTGGATGGAAATTGGTCTGATTGGCGTGATTTTTATTCTAGCGATCATCATTATGGCGGTGCGCCGCATGGTGGAGATCAACGCCGACACGACAAAAAAATACAGCCTGATGGTGTGCATGACGACCTCACTGCTGATCTTTTTTGGGTTTGGCCTGACCGACTACATTTTCGGTTCACCGAAACAAATATTTATGCTGATGATGCTGCTTGGACTGATCCAGGCGATCTATTACACCTATAACGGCGCAGAAATGAAAAACTTTGACGACCTAAAACATGCGTTGCAAAGAGCATTTAAAAACGGCACCAGAAAGAGCAAACGAATAAAGTTAAAATGAAACAAATAAATACATTCAAGAAATCACCCGGATAAGCATCCGGGTGATTTTTTTTGTGTTTATCTGTTTTTATACGATCGTGTGCGCTTTTTCAGAATAAGGACCACAGCCACAGCAATCAAAGAAGCCGCCAGGATCACCGCGCCGCCGGCAAGCGTTGCCTGTTCGGTCAGACCGGTGTCCGGGATAGCGGGATTATCTACGTTGTTACCGCCCTGGGCAGCAGGCGCGGTCGTGTCGTCTGCAGCCGGCGTTTCTGTGCCGGTCACAGGTTTGTCGTCGTCCGGATCTGCCGGAGTGAGCTGCGGGATTTCCTGCGTTTCTACTGCACCGCAAACGGAGCAGACTCGATGCTGTGAGCCGGCCGCATCGACCGTAGCTTCTGTATCTACGATCCACTCGCCATAGGAATGGCCAAGCGCTGCGATTTCTTCGGTTTCCACCTCGCCGCAGACAGAGCAGACACGATGCTGAGAACCAGCCTCGGTACAGGTGGCTTCTTTGTCTACGATCCATTCGCCGTAGGTATGCGCAACCACCGGAATCGGCACAGTGTCAAGCACCGTGTCACAGCGCGCGCAGCGCAGTTCTCTTAAACCTTCTTCGGTGCAAGAAGCTTCTTTTACAGTGACCCACTTGCCCTCATCATGGCCAAGGGCAGCCATTCCTTCGGTTTCTACATTGCCGCAGGCAGAGCATTCACGGTGCTGGGAACCTGCCTCGGTGCATGTGGCTTCTTTGTCTACGATCCATTCGCCGTAGGTATGCGCAACCACCGGAATCGGCACAGTGTCAAGCACCGTGTCACAGCGCGCGCAGCGCAGTTCTCTTAAACCTTCTTCGGTGCAAGAAGCTTCTTTTACAGTGACCCACTTGCCCTCATCATGGCCAAGGGCAGCCATTCCTTCGGTTTCTACATTGCCGCAGGCAGAGCATTCACGGTGCTGGGAACCTGCCTCGGTGCATGTGGCTTCTTTGTCTACGATCCATTCGCCGTAGGTATGCACAACCACCGGAATCGGCACAGTGTCAAGCACTGTGTCACAGCGCGTGCAGCGCAGTTCTCTTAAACCTTCTTCGGTGCAGGTGGCTTCTTTTACAGTGACCCACTCACCATCATCATGACCAAGAGCCGGAATCTCTGTGGTTTCTTCCGTGCCGCAGACAGAGCATTCACGGTGCCGGGAACCAGCCTCGGTGCATGTGGCTTCTTTGTCTACGATCCATTCGCCGTAGGAATGACCAAGAGCATCGACCGGTCTGGACTCTGTTGCGCCGCAAGAGCAGGTACGGGTCTCTTCACCGGGTTCGGTGCAGGTGGGCGCCTTCGTTTCTTCCCAATCGCCAAACTCATGGCCCGTGGCAGGCAGAGTGGTACTGCTCATAACTTCGCCGCAAACAACGCAGACGACCGATTCTTCACCGGCTTCTTCATGCGTCGGTTCTTTGACAACATTTTTTGTGGTGGCATGGTCACAGGTAAAACCGGGGGTTACAGTAGCTGTTTCATCGCTGCTGATTACCTCACCCGGGTGAATACCAAACATGTTGAAATCTGTAATGGAGAAATCAGCTGCAGATACAGAACCGCTTACATACTCAAATTTGAGTGTTGCCAACACTTCGGGATCATTCAAAGCTCTGGCACGAGCATAAGTAATGCGCACCGTGTTTTCGTCATATGCAGGGTTTACAACAGCGAAATCTGCACAATCAACAGTTTCCTCAGTGTCGGTGCAAACAACTTTCTCATTATCATAATCCAAATTGAGATCGCCGCCTGCCACACCAACGCCACCGGGCACAGTGATTTTGACCGTGATATCTTTGCCGGCCGCTACTACCTCAACGCTATACGTCGGTGTTTCATCGTCTGCAAAGGCGATCATACCGGTCGTAAACGCTGACATCAATATACATACGGTCAGCAAAATGGACAGGATTTTCTTTTTCATTGATTTATCTCCTTCTTTGTGCATTATTTCTTTTACGACTTGCGCCGCAAAAGATATTTAGAAAATACGGCTGGATACGCCGTAACAGCGCAATACAACCGCATCGGCAGCTGCGGCGACAGTGTCGCCAGTTTGCCGGCTGCCAGGTTCTGTTTATACGTCAGCGTGACCAAACCGGCACGGCCGCACAGTGCGGAACTGTGTCAGCTGTGTTGACGGCACAAAGGCCGCCAACACGCCGGATTTTGGTTGAAAAAATAAGTTTTGTGTGCTGCCAGACAAGTTATTGTTAGCGCAATGCAGCTCATATTTGCAGGTCTGCTTAAACAGCAAAATATCGCTTTAAAACTGGGTGATCAAACCGGCGTCATAACGCAAAATCTGCACTGCATCAGACGCATTGACGATGCCGTCGCCGCTGACATCAGCTGCAGCGGCCTGTTCGGCGGTCAGTGTGATCAGACCGGCATCGCTGCGCAGCACCATGACGGCATCGGCCGCGTTGACAACACCGTTGCCGTCCACATCGCCGAGCGCAGCAGCCGGTACATCCGGCTCGCCGGTAGTGACTACATATTCGCTGAAGTGATCGGTCGTAAACACCAGATAACCATCCTGCAAAACGGCATGCATGTCCGTATAGCTGCCGTCTGTTTCAGCACGATAGACCTTGCAGGCTGCACCGTCCATTCCGGATGGCACCGGAATCTTTACCGTGACTGCGCCGTTTGGCTGAATCTCTTCGCCGTCTTTTACAAGGGAGATTTCATAAACAACTCTGTTTTCGGCTGTTTCAATGCATTCTGTCTGTAAGGCAGCTTCCTGCGGCACAACGCCTGTGCCACCTGCTGCAGAAATATTTGTATCGCCGCTGTTTAAATAAGTACCTGCAACGAATTTAAAACCTTCGTGCAACGCATAACTTTCTGCGTTCGATCCAGGCTCACCATACACGGTAAAATACGGCAATGGAGCAAACCAATCCAAATCAGAGTCATAAGCATGTCCGAAAGTTTGCCACCAACTGAATTTTACACTTGACGGAATGGTTACAGCCTCCAGCGCAACACAGTCGCTGAAAGAAAAATCGTCAATATACATCCCATTATCCGGCAGGGTGACGCTGCGCAGGTTCGGGCAGTTACGGAAACACCCATTAATTTCTTTCACCGTATCCGGAATGGTTACAGCCGTTAAATATGCCGCACCCTGAAAAGCAGTATAATCAATAACCTCCACACCATTTGGAACCGTATATTCCCCGGCTTTGCTGCAGGGGTAGCAGATCAGCGTTTTTCCATCCTTTGTAAACAAAACGTCATCCAGGCTTTGCAGATTGGGATTTTCGTCCGGAACGAGGATACTTTCTAAGGACGTTATATTGTTCAGTGCGTATAAATTCGAGGATCTTTCATAATCATCATGCAACATAACTGTATTCAGCGTAATACTTTTCAGATTTTTACAACCATCAAAAGCATAGTCATTGATATCCGTTACGCTTTCGGGTAAAACATAAGACACATCTGCCTTTGCGCACGGGTATTTAACCAGTTCTGTCATATCGCTTGAATACAGGATGCCGTTTTCAGAAACGTAATACGGGTTCTCCTGTGAAACATACACTGCTTCCAGATTCGGCGCAAAAAACTCGACCTGATTAACATAATCAGTGGCACCAAATTCTTTACCAAGAGTAATTTCCCGAAGCGCAGTATTGTTTTCAAAAACATTTGAATATATAAAAGCTACAGGATCAGGCACAGTGTAGGCGACATCCGGTTTACCGATTGGATAGCATATGATTTCTGTTTTATCTTTTGTAAGCAAAACGCCGTCCTCACTGCAATAGGCCGTGTTTTCAGACGGCACAGTGATCGTTTCCAAATATGGGTTTTGGCGGATAGAATAGCATACAGCGGTAACCGTTGCCGGCAAAGTATAAGCAGCGGCTTTTTTTGTAACCGGGTAATACACCAGCTCGGTCATATCCTTGGTATACAAAACACTGTCCACACAGCAATAGGCAGGATTGGCGTCGGAAACCTGCATTTCCGAAATCGGTGCACTATCGTCGCTATAACCATCAAAAAAAGCATGTTCCGAAATTTCCGAAACTCCGCTGCCCACAGTAACACTTGTCAGCGCGGTACAGGCCCTAAAGGCATAATCACCGATTGCTGTCGCACTATCGGGGATTGTTATGCCAGTCAGAGACGAACAACCGTCAAATAAGCCATCTGCGATTTCAGATATGCTGTTTCCAAGCGTCACTGTCTTGAGATTGGTGCAATTATAAAATGCACTGGAACCGAGCGTGGTCACACTGTCCGGCACTGCAGCAGTTTCCAGACTTGTACAGCATTGAAACGCGCCATCACCGATTGTTGTAACACTATCGGGTATACACACTTCGGTCAGAAATCTGTTGTAGCCAAAAGCCACAGGCGCAATTTCTTTTACTCCGTCAGGCACGGAATATGTAGAATCCTTTTTGCCTGCCGGAAAGCTGAGCAGCGTGGTTTTTGCCTTGTTAAACAGGACGCCGTCTTCACTTGCAAAAGTGGCGTTGCCTGCAGCGACATCAATGCTTTCCAATGCAGTGCATTCTATTGCAATATTTTCACCCATTTCCGTTACAGCCGCGGGAATCGTCAGCTGCGTAAGCGCGGTATCCTGCCAAAAAACATGATAGCCAAACGTAGTCAAGCTGTCTGGCAGGGAAACTTCTGTAAGAGACGGGCACACGGAAAACGCATAATTTTCCACGGTTTGTACGCCGTGTTCAAGCACAATGCTTTCGAGCGCCGTACATTTTTGAAAGGCGTATTCTCCAACAGTTTGCACACTGCCGGGAATTGTAATTTTTCTTAATGCCGTACATCCTAAAAAGGCACCATACCCAATTTCGGAAATTCCGTTTGGGATTGTTACTGCTGTGAGAGAGGCGCAACCCGAAAAGGTGTCTGATTCAATTTTTTGCAGCGACGCCGGCAGAGTAATGGATTTTAATTTATAACAATATTCAAAAGCTCCGTCCCCGAGTTCGTTCAGCCCTTCCGGCAATTCAATTTGATCAAGCTGGTAGCAGGAATCGAAAGCATAACTTCCAATTTTTTTCACACTTTTAGGAATAGAAATACTTATAAGCGAATCGCAACCAACAAAAGCAGAATCCCCAATGTTCGTCACGCTCTGCGGAATCGTTATTTCTGTTAAACTATAGCAATCTTCAAATGCATAATCCCCAATACGCGTCACGCTTTCAGGCAGGGAAATTGCCGTAAGATTTTCACAACCAGAAAAAGCTTTGTTTGCGATCGAAACTGTGCCTTCGCGCACACTGAAGCTACCCGAAACGCTATCCTTATTTTGGATTTCCATCAAATGTTTACCGATATATAGTGCACTGTCCACCCAATTGTCTGGGTTATTATAAAATACAGAATCCGTTATTCCCAAATTGCTTACATCGCCACTTACAGCAAAGCCAGTTGCACCGTCCCCTATATCAATGCTTTCCAGCAGCGTGCAATCGCCGAAGGCATCATATGGCCATGATTCGGCACTATTGCCAACGGAAAAGGATTTCAATGCTGTGCAGCCTTCAAACGACGGAACGTTTTTTACCCCATTGCCAAGCGAAACACTTTCCAGTGCCTCACAGTATGTAAAAGCATCGCCAATATAAACAACGCTATCTGGCACAGTAACACTCTTCACAGTATTGTTCCAACTAAACGCATATCTTGCAATCAGTCTTGTTCCGGGACGCACGAAAACTTCCGCCGGCACTGCATCGGAAATCAGAGGATAAACCCAGTCATTGCTTTCATCATAATATCCTTCCGAATCGTAATCATATAGTTTATCATCCGTTGTTTCTAATAAACAGTCGGAATAGTAAAACGCACCGTTTTCCCAGTTATCCGGATTTTTATAAATTGGCGTATTTCCTAATATAGCACCTCCAATACTCGTTACACTATCCGGAATCGTTATTTCTGTTAAATTGGCACAAAACTCAAATGCATAATCCCCAATATTTGTCACACTATCCGGTATGATAACGCTTGTGAGAGATTCACAGCTATAAAACGCATAATTCCCAATACTCATCACAGTATCCGGTATGACAACGCTTTGCAACATCGAATTATTTTGAAATGCGTCTTGCCCTATTGTAACAACTTCTGCACCGTCCAATTCAGACGGAATCGTCAAATTGGTTGCGGAACCATGATATCCCGTTATACTCACTTCAAGCGAAATCCCATTTGCTGAAGACGTAACTTCATACTCAAAATCTCCGCTGGTTTCCGCCAAAGCCGTCAGATCTATACCAGCCATCATTCCGGTGAGCATGATCACGGACAACAGCAAACAGAAAAGCCGCTTTGCGCGTTTTTTTACTTTTGTCATTGATTTACCTCCATCCTTTTAAACTTGAGTTAAGATTCGCTATTGCGAAAATGTGAGCAGACCGAAAAAAGTATTTATTCCCCATCCTCCTTTTCTGAACTTTTGCCATGAACAGCCAGAAAATCGACCGGTTTGACGAACGATGTACCGTATAAACCAATATTTCCTTCACTGTTTTAGAATAGCAGAAATTTGCTTTTTCGACAATTGCTACAAAAGTCTTTTATTTTTTGTACACAATTGTAGCTAGGCAGCACCCTGTAGTTACAAATTCATTATACAAATTTTGCACCCCCAAAAAAAGTCGACCAACCGGTACAGTACCTGTCTCTTATACACA